>CAYMRG010000132.1:0-11014 GCA_964392555.1 uncultured candidatus Brocadiaceae bacterium | reverse complement strand
CAATGGCGCAGCAGCCCCGCATGCGACCGGAGTTCACGCGGCCGATGAAGGTCGATCCCGGCAGGTTCTACGCCGCGCTGGCACGCGCGCTCTGCGACGACGCCCTGTGCAAGGGCCAGACGTATGCAGCGGGAGCGATCTTGCGGCTGCGTCACGACGAACGCCGCGTCTGGAGCCCCGCGCTGCACCTGCACGTCGACGGCGAGGGCCAGGGGCCGTGGCAACTGCACGGTCGCTTCTCGCCGAGTTCGCCGGTCTGGACCGCCTTCGTCGCGATCTACCTGACGTTGGCGATCCTCGGCATCGGCGCCGCCTGCTACGGCGGCGCGCAGATCATCCTGCAGCAGGCGCCGTGGGCGTTCGTCGGTGTGCCGTTCGCGCTCGCGCTCGCCGCGTTCACGTATGGCGCGGCGTTCATCGGCCAGGGGCTCGGCGCGTCCGACATGTACCAGCTGCGATCGTTCGTCGACCGCGTCGCCGACGCGGCGGCGGACGAACCGTAGCGAGCCTTCGGCGATTTTTGTGCGGTGTGCGCGGCGCAGCGCGGGCTAGCCTCTGCGCCCGGAGCGCGCGGCGGAGGGTGATCCGGTGCTGGCGCTCGAGGAACGAGTTCCATGCACCCGTCCGACCTCCCTGCCGTTCTCTGTGTGCTCGCTGCGGCCGTGCCTCTGTGCGCCCAGGGCACCGTCATCCCCGTCACCAGCGCCAACGAAGCGGCGGTCGCCAGTGCGATCACCGCGGCCAACGCGCTGGCGTTCCAGGCCTCGGCCAGCAACCCGGTCGTGATCGAGTTCGCGAGCGCGCTGGTCGGCCAGACGGTCCACCTGACCCAGGCGCTGCCGATCCTGGTCGTCGACTGGGCGACGGTGCGCGTCGCGGGCGCGACGTCGTCGCAGCGCGTCACGCTCGACGGCACGGCGGCGCCGACCGTGTTCCGGCTCTCCGGGCGGCACCAGTCGCTGCGCAACATCCGCTTCCAGAACGCCGGCGCGCCGGGTTCGCAGCAGGACGTCGTGCTCGCGTCGGGCGCCGACTTCCTGTCGGTGCGCGACTGCGACTTCGATTCCGGCACCGGCATCGGGCTGTGGCTCGAAGGCGTCCTCGGCGCCGTCGTCCAGGACTCCGGGTTCCGCACCAGCGGCGCGGGGCTGACCGCGACCGGCGGCACGGCGAACCTGACGATCGACAACTGCCAGTTCCTGCAGAACGGCCGCGGCCTCGTCGTGCACGGCGGCACCGGCCTGGTCGTCACCCATTGCACGTTCGACGCCAACACCAAGGCCATCGATCTGCTGCCGGGCTCGGTCGGCGCGGTGATCGGTCCGGGCAACCTGCTGAAGAACACGAGCCTGCAGCCGGCCCTGGCCGTGGCGGCGGCCTACTCGCTGACCGTGCAGGGCAACCAGTTCCAGGACAACCTGCAGACGGCGATCGCCCTGGTGGACGGCTGCGCGGCCACCGCGATCCGCGACAACGTCCTGCTGCGCAACGGCCTGCCGGCGATCTTCCAGGTGGTGGTGCGCGATTCGCCGAACGTCACGCTCGCCGGCAACGTCTGCAACGATGGCGGCGCCGGCATCTTCGCCAGCGACAGCTCTGGGCTGACGATCGCCAACAGCGCACAGACGCAGGCGACGGCCAACGGCAACCGCAACGCGGCGGTGAGCCTCTTGCGCTGCACGGGCGCACGCATCCGGCAGATCGCCGTCAGCGGCAACCTCACCCAGGCCGCCGGCTCGCAGGTGGCGGCCATCGACAGCGACGACGTCGAGGTCGAGGCGGTCGCGATCGGCGCGGCGGCCGGTGCAGGTCGGGTCGGTCTGCGCGTCGACAACACGGACCACGTGAAGATCGGCGGCGGCACGACGGTGGCCGGCAACGGCGGCGGCGGCGTGCTCGTCACCGGTTGCGACGACGTCGCGATCGGCAATTGGCCGGCGGTGACCGGCGCGCTGCAGACGCAGGGCGTCACCGCGCTGCAGATCACCGATTGCAACCGCGTCGTCGTCGCCGGCGTGCCCACGGCCCCGGTGCTGGTGACCGGCTCCGGGCCGATCGGGCTCACGCTCTCGGGCGGTGGCACGTGCACGCTGGGCCCTGACCTCACGGTCGATGGCGCGCTCGCGACCCAGACCGCGCTGCAGGTCGCGAACGCGAACGGCGTGCGCGTGGTCGGCGTCGACCTCCACGGCCACACCGGCTTCGGCCTGACCGGCGTCGGCACGCTCGGCCTCGAGGTCAGGGGCTGCCAGGTGTTCGGCGGCGCCGGCGGTCAGTTCGCCACCGGCGAAGGCATCCTCGTCAACACCGGCTGCGACGGTGCGCGCCTGCTGGGCAACCACGTGCAGCACCACACCGGCAGCGCGTTCCTGGTGACGCAGTGCCAGGAGGTGTGGGTCGGACCGGGCAACGTCGCGACCGGCAACAACGGCGACGGCATCACCGTGCAGGACACGCCCGGGCCGGCGCCGTCGCGCCACGCGACGCTGCAGAGCGTGTCGGTGGTCGGCACCAACACGGCGGCGCAGAACGGCCTGCGCTTCGTCAACGTGCTGGTCGACGTCACGAACGCGACCGTGACGCGCTGCGGCACCGGCGTCCTGATGCAGGCCGGCGCGAACGGCGACCTGGTCAACGTCATCAGCTGGGGCAACACCCTCGATCGCAACCGCGACGGCGCGAGCACCGGGCGGTGGTTCTCCGGCATCCGCAACACGACCGCCGGCATCTCCGGGCCCGGCGTCTGGACCGAACAGGGCACGCTGGTCGGCACCGATCCGCTGTTCGTCGCGCCGGCGTCCGGCGACGTCGGCCTGTCGGCGGGCTCGCCGGCGATCGACAGCGGCCTGCACGCCACGCCGCCCGGCTCGCACCTGCCGTGCGTCGACGCGGCGCTGCAGCCGCGCATCCGCGGCGGTCGCGTCGACATGGGCGCCTACGAGTTCGGCACCCTCGCCAACCCGCTCGATCTGCCGGGCGAATGGCTCCGGCCGCCGACGCAGAGCCTGCTGCTGCTGCACATCCAGGAGCCGCAGTCGCTGGCCGGCGACACCTACCTCCTGATGATGAGCGGCGCCGGCACGGGCTCCGGCCTGCTCGCGCCGACCGGTGCCACGGTGCCGCTCGAAGCCGACCTCTGGACCGGCGCCCTGTTGTCGCTGCCGGCCTTCTGCCTCGGCTCGCTCGATGCGACCGGCGCCGCGAACACACCGATCCTCATCCCCGACGTCCTGTTGCCCTTCCTGCCCGAGGTCACGTTCGTCGCGAGCTTCCTGTCGACGACCGTGCCGACCAACCCCGTGATCGTGAGGTTCCTCCTGTGAGCACGCCCGCTCGTTTCGGTTCCGTCCTCGGCGTGCTGGTCGGCGTGGTCGCTGCCCAGAACGCGCTCGTCACGACCAATGCCGACAGCGGCGCCGGCAGCCTGCGCGCGGCGTTCACGGCCGCCAACGCGGCCGGGCCGGGTCCGTTCGTCATCGCGATCGCGCCCGGCGCGACCGTGGCGCCGCTGGTGCTGGCGAGCTATCTGCCGTCGTTGACCAAGGCCGACGTCACGATCCAGGAGCAGCCGGGCGCCGCGCGGTTCGTGATCGACGCCGGTGCGCTCACCAGCGCCGGCGGCTACGGCCTCGATCTCGCCGGCGCCGGGGCGCAGATCACGGCGCGGCTGCGGCTGCGCATCGCGGCCGGCAACGCGATCGTCGTGCACCCGACGGGCGTGCGGCTCGCCGACGTCGAGATCGTCGATCTCGGCATCGGCTCGGTCGGTGCCGGCATCGTCGCGGTAGCCGGTGCGGACGGGCTGGTGGTCGGCAACCTGGCGGTGACCGGCATGTCGCAGGGCATCCGGCTGCAGGACTGCGCGAATGCGCGGATCGGCATGGACGGCGCCGGCGTCGCGCAGATCAACGGCACCACCGGCGTGGCGATCACGATCAACAACGGCAGCGGCCACGCGATCGGCGCGTTCGTCTGCAGCAGCTGTGTCATGGGCATCTCGGCGACCAATTGCCCTGGACTCCGGATCGGTCAGGCCGGTGCGCCGCGCTCCAGCGTCGCGTCCAGCATCCAGCAGGGCGTGCTGCTTACGCAGTGCAGCGACGCCGCGGTCACCGACCTCGATCTGCTCGGCAACGGCACCGGGCCGACCGGTGGACCCGGGCTGCAACTGGTCGGCGGCACCGGCCAGCGGATCAGCGACGTGTTCGCCGACGCCAACAGCTATGGCGGCGTGACCGTCGACGGCGGCGTCACCAACCTCCGCATCGGCCCGGCGGTCACGACGCACGGCTTCGGCGGCGCGCAGGACACCGGGCTGGCGCTGCGCTCGGTCAGCGGCGTCACGGTGTCCGGCTGCGTGTTCGGACCCGGCCACCGCTTCGGCGTCACGCTCCAGCCCGGCACGGCCGGCATGCCGACGAACGTCACGATCCACGGCGGCACGGTGACCGGCAACGTCGAGTACGGCGTGTCGGTGCTGCAGTCCGACCGGACGCTGGTCTGCAATTCGACGCTCGAGACGAACTTCGGCCGCGGCCTCTCGGCGATCGGGGCGAGCCTCGCGACCGGACCACACGGCTTGACGGTCGCCGGCTGCACGATCCGCGCCAACGCCGAGAGCGGCATCCTCGGTTCGCAGGTCGACACGATGCAGATCGGACCCGGCAACCGCATCGACGACAACTTCTACTGCGGCGTGCAGATGTTCCAGTCGCCGAACGTGGCGATCCTCGACGCGCTGTCGATCGCCGGCAACCGTTCGCAGGCGATCTGGCTGCAGGGCTGCGCGAACAGCGTGGTCGCCCGCTCGTCGCTGCGCGACAGCCGCATCGCCGCGGTCTACGCGCTGCAGTGCAGCGGCCTGCACATCGGCCCGTCGGTGTCGATCCGCGACACGGTCGGCGTCGGCGTGTTGTTCGAGGGCTGCAACGGCTCGGTGGTGGACGGCAGCAGCGTGCTCGGCAGCACGATCTACGGCTTCGAGTCGACCGACGCGTTCGGCACGCCCGCGACCACGCCGAACCGTGTCCGCAGCACGCTGATCTCGGGCGCGGGCTCGATCGGCGTGTTCCACCTCGGTGGGCCGCCGCTGGCGCTCGAGCTGAGCACGGTCGCCGGCAACCTGCGCGGCGTCTATTCGGCGAACCATCCGCTGACGATCGACAGCTGCATCGTCCGCAACAACCTCATCGAGGACCTGCAGCCGACCGCGACCGCGACCACCGTCACGCATTCGTTCCATGCGGTGCCCGCGCCGGCCGCGGGGTCGACCAATTCGAACGTCGATCCGTTGTTCGTCGCCCCGGCGACCGGCGATTGGCGCCTGCAGGCCGGCAGCCCGGCGATCGCGGCCGCCAATCCGGCGCAGGTCGCGGCACCCGGCGATCTCGACGCGTTCGACGGACCACGCGCCGTCGCCGCGATCGACGCCGGCGCCTACGAGGTCGGTCCGCACACCGCGGCCAACGCGGCGCGCCTGCTGCTGTCGTCGGCGACGATGGCGCACGGCGGCGGCGGGCTCGCCTTCGACATCCGCTACCCGGCCGGCACGGCCGGCATGCTGTCGCTCGTGCTGTGCGAGATCGGCCTGCCGAGCGGCTCGTTCCCGGCGTTCGGCGCGACGATCCCGCTGGGGCTCAACCCGGCGCTGCTGCTGATCACGCAGGATCCCAACAGCCCCGGCGGCGTGGCGCTGATCGGCGCCGAGGGCGTCGTGCAGGGGGCGTTGCTGTGGAGCGGCGTCCTGCCGGGGACGCTCGCCAACCAGCCGATCAGCCTGTGCGCGGTCGCGATGGACTTCACGCCGGCGATCCACGCGGTGTCGAACGTCGCGACGTTCACCGTGCAGTGAGCGGGCCGGCGTCCGGGGTTCAGCCCAGGAGCGCCGCCAGGTCGTCGCGCGTCAGGCTCGCCAGCAGCGATTCGTTGTCGCCGAGCACGGCTGCCACCAGCTCGCGCTTGCGGGCTTGCAGCTCGAGCACCTTCTCCTCGACGGTGCCCTTGGCGATCAGGCGGTAGACGGTGACGCGATTCTGCTGGCCGATGCGGTGCGCGCGATCCGCGGCCTGGGCTTCTGCCGCCGGATTCCACCACGGATCGAGCAGGAAGACGTAGTCGGCTGCGGTGAGGTTGAGGCCGAAGCCGCCGGCCTTGAGGCTGATCAGGAACAGGGGGCAGTCGGGATCCGCCTGGAAGCGATCGACCTTGGCCTGTCGCTGCCGGGTCTTGCCGTCGAGGTATTCGTGCCGCAATCCCGCCGCCGCGAGCCGTGGCTTCAGGAGTTCGAGCAGGGAGGTGAACTGCGAGAACACCAGCGCCTTGTGACCGCTCGCCACCAGTTCGACGAGCATCGGCACGAGGGCATCGAGCTTGGCCGAACCGCACTCCGCCGTCGGTTGCTCGGTCACCAGGGCCTCGTGGCAGGCCGCCTGGCGCAGCCGCAGCAGTGCCTCGAGCACGCGGAAGCGTTCCTGCGGGCTCAACGTCGCGCCGCCACCGAGCAGCGCGTTCTGGTAGTGCGTCCGCAACCGGACGTAGTTGCTCAGCTGACTGCCGGTGAGCTCGCAGACGATCTCCTGCTCCTGTTTGGCGGGCAATTCGGTCAGCACCTGTGCCTTGGTTCGCCGCAGCAGGAACGGCGCCAGGGCCCGTTGCAGGAGCCTGGGTTCTAGATCGCCGTCCCGGGTCAGCGCGCGGAATGCGGGGCTACGGCCGAGCAGGCCGGGGGTCAGGAATTCGAACAGCGCCCACAGTTCGCCGATGTGGTTCATCACCGGCGTTCCCGTGAGGGCGAGACGGTGGTCGGCGCGCAGCAGCCGCACGGCCTTGTTGGTCGCGCTGGCCTCGTTCTCGATCGCCTGCGCCTCGTCGAGGATCGCATACGTGAAACGCTGGCCACTCGCGACGAGGCGGGCGATGTCGATGCGCAAGGTACCGTAGGTCGTGACGACCAGGTCGAAGGCGTCGAAGCTGCGTTCTTCGAGCCGGCTCCAGCGGTCGGCGCCATGGAAGTCGAGCAGGCGCAGGCCGGGCGTGAACCGTGCGGCCTCGCGCTGCCAGTTGTCGAGCAGCGAGAGCGGCACCACCAGCAGCGTCGGCGGCCCGCTGCGGTCGGCGTGGACCTCGGCGAGCAGCGCCAGCACCTGCACGGTCTTGCCCAGCCCCATGTCGTCGGCGAGGCAGCCGCCGAGGCCCAGCTGCCGCAGGAAGTGCAGCCAGCCGAGACCCATCTGCTGGTAGGGGCGCAGCGTGCCGACGAACCCCGCCGGGGCGTCGCGCGCGGCGATGGCGTCGACGGCGCCGAGCCGTTGCCGGAAGTCGACGAACCCCTCATCGGCTTCGATCTTCGGGCCGTGCGCCGCGAGCAGTGCGTCCAGCAGCAGGGCCTGGCTGCGCCGCAGCCGCACGTGCTCGCCGTGGCGTTCGCCGAGCAACAGCGTCCGTCGCCACGGTGCCAGGGCCTCGAGCGGCAGCAGGGCGGCGCCGCCATCGGCGAGCTGGACGATGGTCTCGCCGCGATCGACCGCCGCCAGCGCGGCGGCGATCGTGAGTTCGCCGCCGTCGGCGAAACGCAACGTGCCTTCGAGGTCGAACCAGTCGATGGCGGTCCGGATCCGCACCTGGGTGTGCAGGTAGCGCCGCAGGGTGCGTTCGTCGAGCCGCACCTCATGACCGTGGTCGCGCAAGGTTCGCGCGACCCCCTCGAGGTGGCGCGGGTCGACCAGGAACGTGCCCGTCATCGGCGTCGGCACGAGGTGCACGCCGCCGTCGCGCTGCAGCTGGGCGACCGCAGCCGCTTCGGCGGTGTGGTTGCGCCGGATCGTCGTGCCGGTCGACGTCGTCGCCGCCAGGAACTCGCCTTCCACCTCATGGGCGACGGTCGCGTCGCCGTAGGTGTGTCGGGCCTCGGCCAGGAATGCCGAACCGAAGCGGCGCCGGGTGTCGATCGTCAACGTCGTGGTCGGGGTGCCGTCGGCGATGCGGCAGGTCGCGCGCAGGGCCGGGACGTGCTCGGCGATCGTGGCCAGGTGCGTCAGGTCGTCGTCCGCCGGCTGCTGCGGCAGGGTCACCGGGCCGTTCGTGAGCAATTCGCTGGCGAAGCGCCGCTGGTCGATCGGCACGGCCAAGGGCGCGACGCGATCGCCCGTCACGACCCAGCCGTCGAGCAGCAGGCGGGCGTCCGCGATCGCCAGGACCTCGTCGCCGCGGCACAGACGGCCGCTGAGGATGGTGTGACCCTCGTGCTGCGTCACGGCGGCCGAGAACTCGAACGCGGGGCCGACGTCGAGCTGCAGCGGCAGCCGTTTCGCGCGCGCCCCGGTGCCTCGCAACACGACCGACCCGGCGCGGAACAGCAGCGGCAGGAACTCGCTGGCCCAGGGTTCGGGCAGCCGTTGGTCGGCGGGCGGCAGTTGCCGCGTGCGCTGGCGCGCCTCACGCACTTGCAGCAGCGCCAGGATGCGCGCCGTGCGTTCTTCGAACTGCTCGAGTCCGCGGTCCGCGCCGAGCCGCGCCAGCGCCGGGGAACCAGCTGCCGATTGCGAACCGGCGGCGGGCGACCGGGTGGGCTTGGGGCGCGTCGGTGGCGCGGTCGGCGTCAGGATGACGAAGACGAGCGCGCGCTGGCGCATGCTGGCCGCGACGTCGATCTCGAACGTCACCGGTACGGGTTCGAGGCGCGCGCCGGTCGGCAGCGTTGCGGCAAGGGTGGCGAGGCGCTGCCGCGCGGCGGGAACGGCCGGAGTCGCGTTCGCGCCGGCGTGCGCCCGCGAGCCGCGCGGGGCGGGCTTGCCGCGGCGTGCCGTCGCGGTGCTGGGGCCAGCGGGTTCTGCCCCTGCGGCCGCCGCCGCCGGCTGCTGTGACACGATCGCGGAAGTCAGGGCGAACAGCGCGTGGACGCACAGTCGACCACCGCACGAACACGAGGTCTGCAGGGCTTGGCCGGACCAGTCGAACTCCACCTGGAACAGACGCCGCATGAGCACGATGGCGCTCATGCATCGGTCGCCGTGCCCGAGGCCGACGGCCCTGGCGCGGCCCACCAGCTTGGCGCAGGCCCGGTGGGTCGCCACCGGGAAGTGTTTGGCGAGGTCGCGCAGCTCGTCGGCGTGGGGTGGCGTTGGCTGAGGGGGCACGGCGCGTTCCTACTTGCTAGTGGCCCGCGACGCCACGATGGTCAACGCCCGGCGCCGAAGGTCGTGCCGGCCTTGCGTAAGACGTCGAGCAGGTCGACGCCGACGAAGTAGTACTCGCCGTCGCCACCCGGCGTGCTGAGGTTGTAGCCGTAGCCGCCGGTGACCAGGCCGGCGAACAGCGACAGGTTGACGCCGAGGCCGACCTCGGCGGTGTCGTCGTTCTGGTCGAGGCTCGCGACGTGGATGCCGAGGCCGGGGTCGAGGACGTTCCAGAACGCCGACCAGTTCGACGTCGCCGCGTCGCGGTAGCGATAGTGCCACGCGGCGACGGCCGCGACGTTGGCCTGCCACCGGGTCGCCGCCGGCGCGCCGTGGTCGGCGCGCGCGAAGATCAGCTGGCCGGTGATGCGGCGGTGCAGGCCGGTCAGCACCATCGCGGTGTCGGCCGCGGTCTCCTCGAGCGTCGGCGCGTCGTCGCCTTCGCCGTCGACGAACCGGACGCTGACGCCGACGTGGTCGCCGAGCGTCACGCCGGCGCGCTGCAGGTCGATCGTGCCGTCGGGCAGGTCGTCGAGCGGCCGCGGGATCGCGACGTCGCGGGCCGCGGCGAGCACCTCGGCGACCGTGCGGCGTTGCGCGCCGTCGGCGAGGTAGCCGCGCACCAGTTCGGCGAACGCCAGCGTCGCCGGCAGTTGCGTCTGCAGCGTCGCGACGAGCTGGCGGACCGCGGTCGCGACGACCTGCTCGAGTTCGGCGGCGGGGAGCTGCCGCGCGAGCACCGCGAGTGCCGCGGCCGCCTTCTGCGCCGGCTGCGCCACGGCGTCGATCGCTGCGCCGAGATCGGCGCCGACCACCGTCTCGATCCGGCCGAGCAGGCCGAACACCGCCTGCGGTTCGCCATGCTGCAACTGCGCGACCATCGCCTCGAGCTCCTGGCGCGTCTGGCCCATCGCCGCGAGGTCGTGCAGCGCCGTCTGCAGGTCGGTGAAGGCCGCCGCCAGCTCGCCGGCCGCGGCCTTCGTCGCGGCGTCCTGCGTCTGCGCGGCCAGCTGCTGCACGGCCGCCAGCGCGGCGGCGACCTGCTGCTGCCAGCCCTCGGCCTGCCGCACCGCCTCGGCCAACGAGCCGAGCGAACGCCGCAGGTCGCCGATGCGGTCCGCCAGCGCCGCGCCGAAGCTCTTGCCGTCCTTGGCCAGCTCGCGGATCGCCGCCGCCGCCGCCCTGCTCGCCGCGATCTCGGCATCGAGCCGCGCGCGCTCCTGCGGCGCCATCGCCAGGCCGAAGCGCGGCACCGGCCGCAGGTCGCCGACCGGCAGGTTGTCGTAGTTGGCGACGTGCAGCGGCTGCCGTTCGCCGTCGAGCGGTTCGTGGTAGGCCTGCACCAGCACGCGCACGCGTTCGCGCTCGCCGACGCGCGCCGCCGCCGCCGTACGCAGCCGTTCGAGTTCGCCGGCGAGCCAGCGCGCCGCGTTGCCGAGCGGCCCCTGCTGCGCGCCGTCGAACGAGCCGTTCAGGATCTGGTCGACGTGCAGGTCGCTGCGGTGCTGCTCGATCGCCGCCTTGAACTCCGCCGCGAACGCGCGCACGCCGCGGTAGTGCTGCTGCAGCCGCTGCCGCAGGTCGGCGACCGCCGGCGCATCCCGTTCGTCGACCTCGAGGCGATCCAGCGCCGGGCCGTCGGCGAGCAGCGTCCGCAGCCGCGCGAGCCCCGCCGTCACCGCCTGCCATTCCGGCCCCGCCGCCGCCAGGTCGTCGGCCGTGGCCACCGCGAACGACACGACCAGCCGCGCATTGGCGTCGACCTCCTGCCCGACCGCGTCGGTCGGCACCGCGAACACGCCGTCGTGGGCGCGCTCGGTCAGCGACCACGCGACCCCGTC
>CAYMRG010000131.1:0-11018 GCA_964392555.1 uncultured candidatus Brocadiaceae bacterium | reverse complement strand
GCAGTGAGGGTTCACCGGACGGTGAAGTCCGGCGTTTCGCTCAACGAGATCGCACCGAGGCACGTGCCCGAACCGAACTCGAGGCCCTGCATCGCGAACTGCACGCCGGCCACCCGAGGACCGGCTGGCTCAGGACGCAGAGCTCGGAGTACGAGCTGCCGATCGTCGGGATGGACGACGAGGCGAGGGTGCCTGCCACGCCGCACGACGTGCCGACCGTCGCCATCGCACAGCAGGCGCACCTGGGCGCGCCGGACGCTCCCGCGATGCTCTCCGTGCTTCCCGTCACGCGCCGCGCGTTCTCGATGGTGCAGCGCGGGCTGCACGTGACGTTCCAGGGGTTGGTGATCCCGAATGGCGGCAGTCTCGTTGCGACGGCGCCGGCGGTGCTGCAGATCCGGTGGTCTCGGGCGTCGTGGTCGTGGTAGAGACCCGCACGAACGCCGTGCGTCGCACCACCCCAGATGCCACGCGTTCGCTATCCTTGGCGCCCGTGACCTCGCCCCACCTTGTCCGCGCACTGCGGATCACCGTCCTCGCACTGGGCGCTGCCGCGGCTTCGGCGCAGGCCCCGTGCCCGCTCGCCTTCGCACCCGGCGAACCGCTCGCCGGTGCGTCGGCCGGCGTGGGCGCGTTCGTGCCGTGGGATCCTGATGGCCCCGGGCCAGCACCGCAGCAGCTGATCGTGGTCGGGGAGTTCGCGACCATCGGGTCGGTGGCGGGTGGCGCGATCGCGGCCTACGAACCCACGACCCGCCAATGGACGACCGTGGCCCCGGGGCTCACGCGGGTGACCGCCGTCGCGGTGCGGGCGAACGGCAATCTGCTCGCGTGCGCGCAACTCGGCGTGTTCGAGTGGAACGGCAGCACGTGGACCCAGCTCGGCGGCAACATGTTGTCGGCCGTCACGGTGGCGGAGTTGCCGTCGGGCGACGTGGTCGCCGGCGGCAACTTCACCAACATCGGTGGCGTGGCGATCCACGGCGTCGCGCGCTGGAACGGCAGCAGCTGGCAGGCGATGGGGGCGCCTACCGTGCCGTGGTCGCTCGGCAACGTCGAACGACTGCAACGCTTGCCGAACGGCGACCTGCTCGCGACCGGCTTGTTCACGCAGATCGGTGGCGTGGCGTGTTCGCTGCTCGCGCGCTTCGACGGCCGCGCGTGGGGGCCGCTCGGCGCCGGTTCGGCCACCAGCCCGGTGTCCTCGACGATCACGACCGGCGGCGACGTCGTCGCCTCCGGCTCGTTCACCACCGCGACCGGCCAGGCACCGATCGCGCGTTGGGACGGCAGCGCGTGGCACGACGTCAGTGTCGGCTTGCCGTTCACGTTCGGCGTGTTCGCGCCGCTGCCCGGCGACGAAGTGCTCGCGGTCGGTCCGACCGGCGGCCTGTTTGCCTCGAACCAGGGCGTGTGGTCACCGTTCGCACCGTGGGGCTCGGGTCTCGCGGCCATCAACTGCATGCATGCGTTCAGCGCGACCGACGTGCTGGTCGGTGGCTCGTTCACGCCGAACGCGGTGGTGCCCGGCGCGCGGCTCGCGCGCTGGAACGGCAGCTCCTGGCAGCTGGCGTGCACCGGCAACCTCGGCGAGGTGCGCACCGCGTCGGTGTTGCCCGACGGCAGCTGGTTCGTCGGCGGGCTGATGACCGCGGTCGGTGGCCAGATCGCCAATCGCCTCGCGCGCTTCGACGGCACCACGTGGACGCCGATCGCGTCGAGCGCCATCAACGCCGTGAAGTACTCGGTGGCGCGGCCGAACGGCGAAGTCGTGCTCGTCGGCGAGTTCCCGAACGCGCAGGGCGGCATGGACTTCGTCATGTCGTGGTCGGGTGGTCAGGTGACGCCGATCCTGCAGGGCCTGTGGGGCGCGCGCATCGTGCAGACCATGGCGCTGGCCGCGAATGGCGACGTGCTGATGGCCTACCTGGACTTCGCGACCATCACCAGTGGCATCGCGCGCTACGACGGCAGCACGGTGACGTTCACGCCGTGGTCCGCGATCGGACCCTACGCGATGCTCGGCCTGCCGAACGGCGACGTGCTGGTCGCCACGTTCCAGGTGGGCTCGCCGAACACCGTGTGGCGTTGGAACGGCAGCACGCTGTCGCCGTTCGGCGCGCCGCTGAACGCCACGCCGCTGGCGCTCGGTCGCACGCGCAACGGCGACATCGTCGCCGGCGGTGCGTTCACCTCGCCGTCGCGCATCGCGCGGTGGGACGGCACCGCGTGGCAGCCGTACGGCGCCGGCTTCGCCGATCCGGTGACTTCGCTCGTGGTGCTGCCCGACGACAGCATCGTCGCGGCCGACTATCGCTCGACGAGCCAGGGCAACTCGGCGCGCGTGCAGCGCTGGAATGGCACCAGCTGGTCGTTGCTCGGCCAGTGCAACACCCGGGTGGATCTCGCGTGGTCGCCGGCGGGTGAAGTGGCGGTCTACGGTGCCTTCCTCGAGATCGGCGGCGCCGTGTCGGCCGGCTTCGCGCGCCTGCAAACGCCGTGTGCGGCGGCGGTGCTCGACCGCGGCGGTGGCTGTCTCGGCAGCGCGGGCCCGCTGGCTCTCACGGCGGTCGAACGCGCGTGGCTCGGCGGTGCTCTGCGCACGCGCGTCACCGGTTTGCCCGTCGGCGCGTTGTCGATCGGCGTGTTCGGTTCCGCGCCACAGGTGGTGTCGCTCGCGCAACTGCATCCGCTCGGGGCGCAGGGCTGCGACCTGCTCGCGACCGACGACATCCTGCTGCAGGCGAGCGTCGTCGGTGGCGCCGCGACGCCGGCAATCGCGGTCCCGACGACGGCGGCGCTGGTCGGGGCGTCGTTCGAGCATCAGGTGCTCGGCGTCGAGGTCGACGCGAACGGCCATGCGGCTGCGATCACGTCGTCCAACGCGCTGCACTGCACCATCGGCGCGTTCTGACGCGCTAGCACGGGAAGAACGAACGGCCCGGGGCGCCACGGGTGGAACTGGCGCCACAGCCCGTCGCGTCACGCGCCGAGGAACAGCACCGCCGCGGCGCTCCCTGCGATCACGGTGCCGGCCATGGTATGCGCCCAGCGCTGCAGCGAGCCGAGCGGCAGGCGCGCCATGCCGGCGACCATCAGGCCGGTGATCGACAGCATCGTGACGAGCGTGACGGCGCCGAACACGGCGCCGGTCGCGAGCGCGGTGCCCCACCGGCCTTCGCTCGCCGGCAGCATGAACAGCGGGATCAGCGGCTCGCAGGGACCGAGGACGAAGACGAGGAACAACGCCCAGAACGTCGTCGTCCGCCGCATCTGCGCCGCGTCGCCTTCGCCGGGCGCGTGGATGTGGTCGAGGTCGAGGCCATGTTCGTGGGGCACCTGGGCGTGAGGGTGGAGCCGGCCGTGCGTGTGGCCATGGCCGCCGAACAGGTGGTGGTGATGGTGGTGCGCGTGCCGCAGCGCCTGGCGGACGCCCCACAGCGCGTAGGCGATGCCGATGCCGAACAGCAGCCACGCCGCGATCGCGCCGCGGTGCGACTCGGTCGCTTCGAGCTTGCCGAGCGCGAAGCCGGCGGCGATGCCGATGCCGCCGAGCAGCAGCGACGACAGCACGTGGCCGACGCCGCAGGCGGCGGTGATCGCCAGCGTGCGCCGCATCGTCCAATTGCGGGCGCGGCTGAGCGCGACGAACGGCAGGTAGTGGTCGGGGCCGAGCGCCGTGTGGACGAAGGCCACGCCGACGGCGGCTACCAGCATGCTCGACGAGAGTTGGTCCATGGCGGGTCGGGGGTCAGCAGATCCTCGGCAGATCCATGCCGCTGAGCAAGTCCAGAGGCCGTTGGCCGCCGGCGTGCGTGCGCAGCACCAGCGGCGCCTGGTGTTCGCCGCGCGCGGTGACGCGGCCGATCACGGTCGCGTGCTCGCCGCCGGGGGTGTGGCGCAGCGCGGCGACGACGCCGTCGGCCTCGCGATCGGGAACCCACAGCAGCACGCGGCCCTCGCTGGCGAGGTAGAGCGGCTCGAGGCCGAGCAGTTCGCAGATCGCCATGGTCTCGGGCCGCAGCGGCAGCGCCGCCTCGTCGAGCTCGATGCGGCAGCCGGCGCGGGTCGCCACCTCGTGGCAGACGGTCGCCGCACCGCCGCGCGTCGGGTCGTGCATGCTGTGCACGTCGGCGCCGCAGCGCAGCGCGGCGGCGCACAGCGCGTGCAGCGGCGCGACGCAGGACCGCAGCTCGCTGTCGAGGCCGTGGCGGCACGCCAGCACGACCGCACCGTGGTCGCCGAGCGTGCCGCTGGCGATCACCGCGTCGCCGGGGCGCACGCGGTGGTCGCCGACGTCGACGCCGTTCGGCACGACGCCGAGTCCGGTCGTGACGGCGAACACCTTGTCGCCCTTGCCGCGCG
This sequence comes from uncultured candidatus Brocadiaceae bacterium, assembly GCA_964392555.1. Classification (GTDB taxonomy): domain Bacteria; phylum Planctomycetota; class UBA1135; order UBA1135; family UBA2386; genus CAYMRG01. Next base: position 6,653 of record CAYMRG010000131.1, on the reverse strand, counting down.
GCACGACCTTGGTGTCGCCGGCGACGAGCTGCACGTCGGCCATGCGCGCGGCGCGCGCGGCGCCGGCGACGACGCGGTCGAGCAGGTCGCGGTCGAGACCTTCCTCGAGGATCAGCGCCCAGGTCAGCCACAGCGGCCGGGCGCCGGCGACGGCGAGGTCGTTGACGGTGCCGCAGACCGACAGGAAGCCGAGGTCGCCGCCGGGGAACACCGGCGGGTCGACGACGAAGCCGTCGGTGGTCAGCGCGGGCCGGCCGGCGGGCAGCGGCTCGAGCACCGCGGCGTCGCTCAGCGTGCGCAGGTACGGGTTGTCGAGCGCCGGCACGAAGTGGTCGCGGATCAGCTCGCTGGTCGCGCGGCCGCCGGCGCCGTGCGCCAGGAGGATCGGGTCGCGGCTCACGCGGGTGCTCCCGCCGCGTGGCGTTCGTGGCGATACCAGGCGGCGCAGCTGCCCTCGCCGGACACCATGCAGGCGCCGATCGCGTGGTCCGGCGTGCAGCCGCGCGCGAACAGCGGGCACTGCGGCGGCGTGATCGTGCCGCGCAGCACTTCGCCGCAGCGGCAGCCCTTGGGTTCGACCGACTCGGGCAGGTCGACCGGGATCCGGGCCGCGTCGCGGTGCGCCCACTCGGCGCGCAGCGCGAGCCCCGAACCGGGGATCACGCCGAGGCCCCGCCAGCGCGTGTCGACCGGCTCGAACCAGCGGGCCAGCAGCGCCTGCGCGGTGCGGTTGCCGAGGTTGCTGACCGCCCGCGGGTAGAGGTTGGCGACGCGCGGCGCGCCGTCGAGCACCTGCTGCAGGAGCTCGGCGATGCCGTGCTGCAGCTCGACCGGCGTGAAGCCGACGATCGCCGCGGCGACGCGGCAATCGGCGACCAGGAACCGGTAGAAGTCGGCGCCGAGCACGACCGAGACGTGGCCGGGCAGCACGAAGCCGTCGAGCTGCAGCGCCGGGTCGGCGACCAGCGCGCGCAGCGGTGGCTCGATGATCTTCGAGCCCGACAGGATCAGGAAGTTCGGCACGCCGGTCGCTTCGGCCTCGGCGAGCGTCGCGGCGATGCCGGGCATCGTCGTCTCGAAGCCGACCGCCAGGAACACCACCCGGCGCGCGGGCAGCTCGCGGGCCAGCGCCAGCGCGTCGCGCGGCGAGTAGACGATGCGCACGTCGGCGCCGCGCGCGCTGGCGCGCTCGAGGCTGTCGCGGCGGCTGGCGGGCACGCGCAGCAGGTCGCCGAACGTGCAGAGCGTCACATCGGGCCGCGCCGCGAGCGCCAGCGCGTGGTCGAGGTAGTCGACCGGCGTCACGCAGACCGGGCAGCCGGGGCCGGCGACCAGCCGCACGTTCGCCGGCAGCAGGCGGCGCAGGCCCGCCTCGGCGATCGCGTGGGTGTGTGTGCCGCAGACCTCCATCAGCGTCACCGGCCGCGGCAGCGCGCGCGCCAGCTCGTGGATGTGCGCGGTCAGCGCGCCGACCCGGGCGCGGTCGTGGAAGGGCGAGGCTTGGCTCATGGTCGATCCTCCGCGCCGAGCGCGCGTTCGCGCTGCAGGCCCTCGTCGAGGAGCCGCAGCGTCGTCTCGGCTTCCTCCTCGTCGATGCGACCGATCGCGAACCCGGCGTGCACGAGCACGTGGTCGCCGACCTCGGCCTCCGGACAGAGCAGCAGGCTGACGGTGCGGCGGACGCCGCCGAGCGCGGCGGTGCCCTCGAATTCGCGACGGGCGATCAATTGCATCGGGATGGCGAGACACATGGCGCCTCCTCACGGTCGGCAAGAACTGGAAATGGCACGAACGTCGGGGTCGTGCCGTGCGCGACGGCGGCGGCCGCGACCACGGCCTGGCCGTAGGCGAGGCCGCCGTCGCCCGGCGGCAGCTCGATCGCCTGCAGCGTGGCGACACCGAGCGCCTGGCAGTGGCGGCGCAGTTCGCGGCGCAGCAGGCGGTTGACCAGGCAGCCGCCGGCGAGCGCGAGGGTCGCCGGGGTGCGGCAGCTGCGTTGCAGCAGCTCGACCCAGCGCGCCGCGTAGGTCGCGTGCAGCCCCGCGGCGATCGCGGCGACGTCCTCGCCGGCCAGCCAGCGGCGCGCGGCGGCGACCAGCAGCTCCGGTTGCGGCAGCTCGCGGCGATCGGCCGGCAGCTGCACCTCGGGCCACGGCTCGACGGGGTCGGGCCAGCGCGCGGCGATCGCCTCGAGGCGCGCCGCGGCTTCGCCTTCGTAGTGGTTGCGCGGGCAGGCGCCGAGCAGCGCGCCGGCGGCCTCGAACAGGCGACCGGCGCCGTGCGCCAGCGGCCAGCCGCCGACGTTGCGCGAGCACAGCTCGGCCAGCGCGCCGACGCGTCGGCGATCGACGTCGACCGCCAGCGGCAGGTCGAGCAGCTCGTCACGGAGGCCCGCGGCGGTGAGCACCGCGACCGCGATCCGCCACGGCTCGCGCACGGCGACCTCGCCGCCGACCAGCGGCAGCGCCGCGCCCCAGGCGACGCGCGACCAGCGCAGCGTGGCGTCGAACTGCAGCAGCTCGGCGCCCCAGGCGGCGGCGTCGGCGCCGTGGCCGGTGCCGTCGAGCACCAGCGCCGTCGCGACGTTCGTCGCGGTCGGGAATGCGCCGTGCTCGGCGAGCACGGCGGCGGCATGGCCGAGATGGTGCGGCACGCGCACGACCCGGCCGGCGCGCGCCCGGGCCAGCTGCTCGGCGAGCCACGAACTGGCGTAGTCGGGGTGGGTGTCGCACGCGATGGTCGTCGCGGTCGTGCCGAGGAACTCCTCGATGCCGCACGCGACCTCGCGCAGGAACGCGCGGGCCGCCTCGGCGTCGAGGTCGCCGACGTGCTGGGAGACGAACGCGTGCTCGCCGACCGCGACGCACGCGGTGTTCTGCAGGTGGCCGCCGAGCGCCAGCACCGGCGTCGGCGCGGCGAACGGCAGCGGCAGCGGTGCTGGCACGTAGCCGCGCGAACGCCGCACGACGATCGGTGCGTCGGGCGCGCTGCGGACGACGCTGTCGTCGACCCGCCGCACGATGTCGCGGTCGTGCAGCAGCAACGCATCGGCGAGATCGACGAGGCGCGCGCGTGCCTCGCGGTTGCCGAGGCAGATCGGTTCGTCGCTGTGGTTGCCCGACGTCGCGACAAGGCTCGTGTAGGCGGCGCCGCGGAACAGCTCGTGGTGCAGCGGCGTGGTCGGCAGCAGGACGCCGAGATCGGCGATGCCAGGGGCGATGGCCTCGGCGACGTCGGCGTCGGCGCGCCGCGGCGCCAGCACGATCGGGCCGATCGGTCCGGTCAGCAGCGCCTCGTCGGCCGGCTGCAGTTCGACCAGGCGCCGCGCCGTCGCGAGGTCCTTCGCCATCACTGCGAGCGGCTTGGTCGGCCGCTGCTTGCGCGCGCGCAGCAGCGCGACCGTCGCCGGCCGATCGGCGCGGCAGGCGAGCTGGAAGCCGCCCAGGCCCTTGATCGCGACGATCGCGCCGTCGGCCAGCAGCTGGCGGGCACGCGCCAGCGCCGCAGCGCCCATGCCCAGCAGTTCGCCGTCGGCGTCGACCAGCCAGGCCTGCGGGCCGCAGTCGGGGCAGCAGATCGGTTCGGCATGGAACCGCCGGCTGGCCGGGTCGCCGTACTCGGCGGCGCAGCGCGGACACAGCGGAAAGCACGCCATCGCCGTGCGTTCGCGGTCGTAGGGCAGCGCCCGCACCAGCGAGAAGCGCGGGCCGCAGTCGGTGCAGTTGGTGAACGGGTGGCGGTGGCGGCGATCGGCCGGATCGTCGAGTTCCTGCCGGCAGGCGCTGCACAGCGCGGTGTCCGGTGGCACGAGCGCCGCACCGCGATCGCCGCGCGCGGTGGTCGCGATGACGAACTCGCCGGCGGCCTGCTGCGGCAACGGCGGCAGCGAGGTCGTCTGCACGCCCGCGAGCCGCGCCAACGGCGGCAGCCGCTGCGGCAGTTCGCGTTCGAACGTCGCGACGTCGACCGCCGGGCCCTGCACCTCGATCGTCGCGCCGTCCTCGTCGTTGCGGACGAAGCCGCCGAGGCCCAGCGCGTGGCCGAACCGCCAGACCGCGGGGCGGAAGCCGACGCCCTGGACGACGCCGCGGCAGACCAGCCGGCGCCGGATCACCTCGTGGCCGGGGTCTTGCACGTGGCCACCCGATCGCAGAGCAGGGTCGCGAGCGCGTCGAGACCGAAGCCGGTCGTCGCGGCGACGCGCACGATCCGGCCGTTCGGCCGCAGCAGCGCGATCTGACCGGTCACGGCGTCGACGTCGAACGGGACGTGGGGCAGCAGGTCCCACTTGGTCAGCACGGCGACATCCGCCTTGCTGAAGATGCCCGGATATTTGAACGGCTTGTCGGCGCCTTCGGTGACCGACAGCAGCACGATCTTGAAGTGCTCGCCGAGGTCGTAGTTGGCCGGGCAGACGAGGTTGCCGACGTTCTCGACGAACAGCAGGTCGAGTGGGCCGAAGTCGCGCTGCTCGAGCGCGCGCTCGAGCATGCGCGCGTCGAGGTGGCACGAGCCACCGGTGACGATCTGGTGCGCCGGCAGGCCGGCGTCGCGCAGCCGGTCGGCGTCGATCTCGGTCGCGATGTCGCCGACGATCGCGGCCATGCGCAGCCGGCCGGCGAGCCGGCGCGCGAGCGCGGCGAGCAGCGTCGTCTTGCCCGAGCCCGGCGACGAGATCAGGTTGACGACCAGCGTGCCGTTCGCGGTGAAGCGCTCGCGCAGCGCGCTGGCGGCCGCCTGGTTGGCGGCGAGGATCTGCTGGCGGGCGTCGACGGCGGTCATGGTGAGGTCTCCTGGGGCGTCGCGATGGAACGCTCGGTCGTGACGCGAACGAGGTCGAGCTGGTCGCCGCCGCGGACGTGCAGCGGCGAGCCGCAGTGCGGGCACAGCCGCAGCCAGGTGCCGGGCTGGCGTTCGCCGATCGGGCCGCAGCGCGGGCAGCGCTGTTCGGCGGCGCAGAACTCGACGTCGAGCACGGCCGCCACGTGCGGCGTGCCGGCGACGACCGCCTGCCAGGCGAAGCGCAGCAGGTCGGGTTCGAGCGAGGCGAGTTCGCCGACGGCGACGGCCACGCGCACGAGCCGTTCGCCGGCTGGCGTGCGGTCGCGGCAGAGGCCGAGCAGGGCCTCGGCGATGCTCAGCTCGTGCACGTCGTCACCTCGTCGGCGAGCAGCTGCAGCAGCGCGCGGCGCGCCGCCGCGACCGCTCCCGGCAGCGCGGCCTGGACCTCCGCCGACAGGCGCACGCCGGTGCGCACGACGGCCGGCTCGACGCCCACGACGACCACGCGCGGCGGCAGCTCGCCGAGCAGGCTGGCGGCGAGCAGCAGGTCGCCGGCGTTCTGCTGGTGCGCGCCGCCGGCGGTGCTGGTGCGCGGCGGCTGGCGGCCCGCGTCGGCGAGGCAGTGCACGGTGCCAGGCGCGGCGCCGAGCTGGACCGCGTCGAGCAGCAGCACGGCGGCGCGATCGGCGAGCACGCCGAGCAGCGCCAGACCCTGCGTGCCGCCGTCGACGAACTCGACGCGCGGATCGGTGCGGTGCAGTCCGCGCAGGCCGTGCAGCATGCGCAGGCCGATCGCGTCGTCCTGCAGCAGGAGATTGCCGAGCCCGAGCACGAGCACCGGCGCGCGTTCGTGGTCAGTCGTCATCGTCGTGGTGCTGGTGGTCGGCGAGCCGCTTCTGGAAGAACTTGCGCCCCGAGATCATCGAGGAGACGAGGCCGTTGTGGTACTGCCGGTCGTCGAGCAGCACGATGTAGACGTGCAGCACGATGAACATCACGAAGCCCCACGCGAACAGGTGGTGCCACATGTGCGTGCGGAACGAGCCGCCGAGCAGCGGGATCACCCAGCCGCACAGCGAATCCCAGAAACCGCCCGGGTTCGATTCGCCGAACAGCGCGCCGCCGGTCAGGATCTGCCCCCAGCCGAGGCCGACGGCGAAGATCGTGTACGACAGCCCGGCGAGCGCGTTGTGCCCCATGTGGGGCGTGCCGAAGTCGAACCGCAGGTAGTCGCCGATCTGGCGGAACAGGTCGCGCCACCAGCGCGCGCGCCAGACGAACGGGAAGCCCGAGCGCGCGTAGCGGTTGCCGAGCCAGAACCACGCGATGCGCCAGAAGAACGCGACGGTGAACAGCATCGCCGCGGCGAAGTGCAGCCAGCGGATCCAGCCCATCAGGTAGCCGTCGGTGACGCCGCCGGCCGTGAACCACGGGTCGTTGATGTAGAGCCCGGTGACGAACAGCACGACGATCGACAGCGCGAAGCACCAGTGGAACAGGCGCACCTGCCACTGCCAGACGAGCTTGCTCTCGTACTGGTCGGTGGTCGGCGTGACGTCGATCCGGGTCGTGGGTAGCGAAGTGGACATCGCCGCACCTCCTCACCGCACCTTGACGGTGACCAGCTCGCGCCCGTCCGGCCCGTAGACGTGCGACGCGCAGGCGAGGCACGGGTCGAAGCTGTGGATCGTGCGCAGGATCTCGACCGGCTGGTCGGGCTTCGCCATCGGCGTGCCGACCAGCGCGGCCTCGTAGGCGCCGCGCTTGCCCTGGCCGTCCTTCGGCGAGGCGTTCCAGGTGCTCGGCACGACGCACTGGGAGTTGTGGATCGCGCCGTCGTTGAGGTGGATCCAGTGGCCGAGCGCGCCGCG
>CAYMRG010000130.1:0-11028 GCA_964392555.1 uncultured candidatus Brocadiaceae bacterium | reverse complement strand
GTCGACCCTGGCAACCCTGTCGGCCCTGGCCTGCCTGCCGCTGGCCGGCTGCTTCGTGCCCAAGGACGCGACGCCACAGCTCGCACTCGGCGTCGATCTCGACTCCAAGTTCGTGCACCGCGGTCAGACGATGGTCGACAAGCCGGTGCTGCGCCCGAGCATGTCGGCGTCGTTGCCGACCACGTTGGGTGGCGATCTCGGCGGCACCGTCGAGGCGAACATGGACCTGGTCGAGAACACCGGCAATGCCTGGTTCCCGTCCGGACACTCCGGCAAGTTCACGCAGATCGAACTGATCGGCGACTACACGCAGACGTTCGGCGAGGTCACGATGCGCGCCGGCATCCACAGCTACAACCTGCCGAACGGCCTCGAGTTCAAGAACGGCGAGCGCGGCGGCACGACCGAGGCCTTCACGACCTTCAGCGCGAACGTGCTCGAGGCGACGCCATACCTGTCGCTGCACTACGACTTCGACGAGGTTCGCGCCGGCTATTGGCGCGCCGGCCTCACCGAGAGCTTCGACCTCGGCGAGGGCTTCTCGCTGACCGGCGACGGCTCGCTCGGCTATGCCGCCTCCAGCCAGTCGGCGTGGATCTACGGCATCGACGAGGCCGGCTTCGCCGATCTGCGCGGTCGCCTCCAGCTCGACTACCTGGTCGACGAACGCACGACGATCTCGGCCGCGATCAACGGCTCGACGATCGTCGACGGCACGATCGCCGACTGGCTCGACCAGATCGGCATCCACAGCGACGTGATCTGGTTCTCGGTCGGGGTCGGCTGGAGTTTTTGAGCCGGCTCACCAGCAGAGGAAGCGCCGGAACACGCCGCGACCGTTCTCGACCTGCAGCGTCAGCGACGCGCGCACGTCGGCCGGCAAGGCGACTTCGAGCGACTGCAGGGGTTTCAGCTCGTTGCCCTTCTTGCAGCCGATGCGCGTGGTGATGCGATCGCCCAGGCGCTGGCAGATGAAGTAGGGCTCGCGTTCGTCGCTGTCCTGGCTGGTCAGCGAATCGTATTCCCAGGTGACGCGGCATGCCGGCTGACGCGACTTCACCTGCCAGGCCCCGTCGACCCGCTCGGCGTCGCACAGCTCGATCGTCCATTCGGCGCCCTGCGCGCCGCGGCGCGTCGCTACGACCGCGAGGCCGCGATCGTCGAACTCGATGCGCGCCGTGGTCACCGACTGCACCGACGCGCTGTTCGTGCTGCTCGGCAGCAGCGCGCCTTCGACGCGCCACAGGCTGCCGTCCGGCAGGGCATGCGAGGCCGTCACCGGCCCGTCGACGGTCAGGGCGCTGACGCCGCCGCCTTCGAGCTCTTCCTTCCAACGCACCAGTTGCCCGGTCGGGATCTCCCAATCCGAGCCGCTGCTGCGCAGGCGTTGCAGCGGCTGGTCGGGCTCGGCCACCGCGACGGTCATCGCGCGCTCGACGGTCGTCGCGTGGCCATTGCCGTCCGACACCGTCGCCCGCAGCGTGACCGCCAGGTCGGGCATCGCCTTCAGCACGGTCAGCAGCACCTCGGGCTTGTCGGTGGTCTGCAGCACCGCGGCCTCTTCGGGCGCGATGCTCCAGGAATAGGTCAATCGATCGCCGTCCGGGTCGCTGGCGGCGACGGCGAACGGCGTCTTGTTGCGCCCCACCGCGATCTCGTCGGGCCCGGTGATGCCCGGCACGGTCGGCGCGCGATTCGCAGGCACGGGCGGCGTGGTCGCTACGTTCGCCGGCGCATCGCCGGCCGTGCCGGCCGGTGTGAGCGGCGCCGTCGTGCCCGGTCCGGCACCGGGATCCACCGGGTCCTTGCCGCGCATCGCGACGAACGCGGCGACGACCACCGCGGCGACGACCGCCGCCAGGGCGATCAGCTTGCCGCGGCCCCCGCCGCGTCGGGTCGCCGCGACCGGCGACGGCGCGGGCGACGACTGAGGCGACGGCTGACCCGGGGTGACGAAGGTCGCGAACGCGCCCTCGCCGCCGACGGGCGCTGGTGCAGGCGCGGGGCCAGGGGCTGGCCCTCCGGGCACCTTGGTCCGCCACAGGTCGCCATCGGCAGGCTTCGCCCCACCGATCGGCCCACCGAGCCCTTCCGCGAGGAAGTTCAGTTCGCCGGTCTTCAGCAGCCCTGGGCCGCCGCTCGGCGTCCCCGGCTGCGCCGACACCGGCGGCTGCGACTTGCGCGGCTGGGTCGGCCGGCCGCCGTACTCCGTCTCGATGCCGATCGGCGCCTTCGGCCCCGACGTCTCGTCGGGCGTCAGCGTCGTCAGCAGGCCCTCGATCCGTTCGATCAGGTCGCCGTAGCTCGCCGGCCGCAGGTTGCGGTCCGTGTGCAGCATGTCGCTGACGAGCTGGCCGATGCCGGCCGGCACGCGACCGTTCTCGCGGCACGGATTGGGCCCCGCGCCGGCGCGCTTCTGCGCGACCAGCTCGGTCAGCTTGCGGCTCGGAAACGCCGGTCGGCCGACCAGCATCTCGTAGAGCACGCAGCCGAGACCGTAGATGTCGGTGCGGAAATCGACCGCGTCGGGCTCGTCGAATTGCTCGGGCGACATCGTCGCCGGCGTCCCCATCACCGAACCCGGCGAGGTCAGGGCGAGGTTCGCGTCGGTATTGCGCGCAAGGCCGAGGTCCACGACCTTGGGCACGTACGGGAACGTCAGGTCGATCGCCGTCGACGTCAGGCTCTCGAGCAGGATGTTCTCGGGCTTGACGTCGCGGTGGATGATTCCCAGCGTGAACGCATGGGCGAGCGCCGAGGCGATCAGGCGCGTCGTGCGCAACGCCGCGGCGACCGGCAGCGGGCCGTTCTGACCGACCCAATGCTTGAGCGTCGGCCCGTCGATGTACTCCATGACGAGGTACGACTGGCCCTCGTCGGTCGTGCCGGCCATGTGGCAGGCGACGATGTTGGGGTGCTTGATGCCGGCGAGGATCTTGGCCTCGCGCTGGAAGCGCTGCGCGAAACCCTCGCCGGCGAGGTCGAGCGACAGCAGCTTGACGGCGACGCGGCGGTCGAGGAAGTCCTGACGGCCGCTGTAGACGACGCCCATGCCGCCGCGCGCGATCTCGCATTGCAGCGTCACGCCGGGGACGTCGGGCAGGTCCGGCGGCAACGGGCGACTCGACGCCTGCGTGCGAGCGAGGTCGTCGGGATCGTCCGGACCACCGGCCATGGGCTTGGTGCCGCTCACTTCTGCATCCCCTCGATCACCTTGATCAGCTCCTTGGCAGCCGGGCGATCCGCGCGGTGCGCGCCGGTGTAGGCGTAGGTGACGATGCCCTGCTGGTCGATGATCAGCGTCGTCGGGAACGCGAGGTCGCCGGTGATGCGCAGCTTCTGCACGACGCCTTCGCGGTTCTCCTCGGCGGGATCGTCATAGAAGATGCGATATGGCGGCTTGTCCTTGCCGAACGTCTGGCGATAGGCCTCTTCGAACGCGACCTCGTTCTCCTTAGGCCCCGGATAGACGACCAGCACCTCGACGCCGAGCTCCGCGAGCTTGTCCTGGCAGCGCGCGAGCGCTTCGGTCTGGGCGACGCAATAGACGCAGACCTCGCCGACGAAGCCGCGCAGCACGACCAGCAGGATGCGCTTCTTGCCGCGGAACTGCGTCAGATCGACGTCCTTGCCGTCGATGCCGCGCAGCGTCGTGAACGGCAGCGGCTTGCCCTCGAGGTCGGCGCGGCGACGCTCGCCGATCGACACCGCCGGTGCATTGGGCGACGGCGCATAGGTCTTGCGCGACAGCCGCTTCTTGTTGGGGCCGTCGAGGTAATTGAGCACGTAACCGTCGAGTTCCTCGCGCTGCGTCACGGTGAGGTCCGGCTGCATCGGCGCCGGCACCCGATCGGGCGTCTGCTCGATCGCCTGCACGACCTCGGCGATCGGCGCGGGCGCCGGTGCCGGGGTGTCGACGCGCGCGACGACCGCGGTCGGTTCGGCGGTCAGGTTGGCCTCGGCGATCAGCACGCCGACCGCGGCCTCGGGCGACATCGCGGCGAGCGCCTCGGCGCTGGCCCACGTCGACGACGCCGGCGGGGCGAGCGGCACCGGGCCGGGCACGATCTCGCGTTGCTGGCCACCCTGCACGGCGATCGCGCCGGGCGTGAACTGACCGAGGTCGAGCACGCCGCGAGCGAGCAACCTGCCGTCGCTGCCGTGCGCCTCGAACACGCCGGTGGCGCGGCCGTCGCGCAGCGCGCAGCAGAAGCGCGGCTGGCCGTTCTCGTGCCAGCTCGTCCATCGGCCGACCGGGGCGCCGTCCTGCATCACGCCGAGCCGACGCACCAGACCCGAAGGCCAGGTCTCGCGAACGATCTCGATACCCGGCTTGCTGCCGAAGTCCTGCGTCGTCTGCCTGCCCTGCTCGTCCCAGATCTGCCAGGGTCCGACGCGCTGGCCGCGATGGCACAGACCTTCGGCCTTGGGCTTGCCGTTCGGGTAATCGTAGTGCCAGGGCCCCGACAGCTTGCCGTTGTCGAATTGCCCCGCGCGCTCGCGCGAGCCGTTCGCGGCGAAGAACTCCCACGGGCCGTCCTCGAGATCGGCGATGTAGCTGCCGCGCGCGCGCAGCGTCTCGTCGGGATAGTGGAATTCCCACGCCCCGGTGCGCTTGCCGGTGTTGTCGAACGCGCCGGTCCATTCGACGACGCCGTTCTCGAAGTAATAGGTCCAGGGCCCCACCTGGTGGTCATTGTCGTAACGGCCCTTGGCGCGGCGCTGGCCCGACTCGTAATAGAACGTCCAGTCACCGGTCTGGATGCCGTTGTCGAGCGGTCCTTCGCGCTTGGTCACGCCGCTCGCCCAGGCATCGCGGTAGGCGACGATCTGGCGGACGAGCACCTTGCAGGAGGCGGCCGTGAGCCCGGCCAGCGTCAGGAGGAGCAGCGCACTACGGCGGGGGTTCTTCATCGTCGATCGTCTCGTATCGGCACGCATCAGGCAGTATCGACAGGCGGACCGGAGCACGCTACCCACGCGCCGCGACTTCGGGCGAGAAAGGCCATCTGGACGCAGGTGACCGCACCGGCGAAGCGGTAGGCTCAGCCGCCGATCCACCTCGCACGGTTCATGAAGGTCACCCGCACGACGATCCACGTCTCGTCCGCCCTCGTCTTCGGCGCCGCCTTCTGGCTCGCCGGCTGCTCGTCCGGCCTCGGCAACAACCTGCCGAAGCCGCCCGCTGGTGAAGTTCTCGGCAGCAGCAACCAGCCGGTGGGTCTCGACCTGGGGCTGATCCCGACCGATCCGGTCGGCGATCTCGGCATCGCCGGTGTGGTGATTCCCGGCATCGGCGGCGGGGCACCGCGCGAGGTCGTGCTGCTCGGCTTCAAGACCGCGGCGGCCGCCGACGACGGCGACGGCTCGGGCACGCCGCTGTCGCGCGACGCGGTCGCCGACGGCAACGCCGCCGACGACGTGTTCGTCGCCGCGATCTGCGCGCAGGACATCGAGAAACGCGCGTTCAGCCAGTCGCTGGCGGGCAAATTCCGCCATCCGCGCTGCACCACCTGCCACAGCATGCAGGCCGCCGACACCCTGGCGTTCGTCTCGTCGTCGATCGCGCCGCCGGCCGGTCCCGGCCAGCCACACGCCGGCCCGCTGCCCGGCCCGACCTTCCCCAACAACGATCCGGTGACCTGCGCGCCGTGCCACGTCACCAGCAACACGTTCCCGGTGCCCGGCTGGCAGGCGCCGGCGGCCTCGTTCGACTTCCGCCAGAAGACCGTCGCGCAGCTGGCGCAGGCGGCGATGAACGTCCCGACCGGCGAGACCGACCACTTCCGCAACGACCGCCGCGTGCTGTGGGCGCTCGACTCCGGCGTCCTGCCGCAGGTCGGCGGCCGCAACGGCGCCGCCGACGACAACCACAACGGCATCGTCGAACCCGAGGATACGGACGGCACCAAGCGCACCGTGCCCGGCGGTTCGGTGCAGTTCCTGCAGGAGATCGACGACTGGCGCGCCAGCGGCATGGTGACCACGGCGGCCGGCGCCGTCCGAGACCTCACGCTCGTCAGCCGCGCCACCGGCGACACCGCGTCCGGCAACGGCGCGTCGAACGCACCGAAGCTCCTGTGGGTGGCGAACCCGACCTTCGATCCGACCTCGGCCGCGACCGCCGCGGCGACCAATCCGATCGGCACGCTCTACGTCGTCTACCAGTCGAGCGCGAGCGACCTCGTCGCCGGCGACACCAACGGCGCGCAGGACGTGTTCCGCGCGACGATCCAGCTGCGCGCCGAGGAGGACGCCGAAGGCACGCCGCTGGCCGGCGGGCTGAACCTGCAGCTCGTCGGCGGCTCGACGCAGCTGATCAGCGCCCGTGACGGCACCACGACGCCGGGCAACGGCGCCTCCGGCAAGCCGGTGATCGCGGGCCCGAACGGCGAGATCGTCGCGTTCGAATCGGCCGCGACCGACCTCGTCGCCGGCTTCACCGACGGCAACGGCGCCGCGAACGACGTCTACGTGCGCCTGCTGCTCGCCGGCCAGACCGCGCTGCTCAGCAGTGCGACCGGCGGCGTGGCGGTCGGCGGCGACGGCGCGAGCGGTTCGCCGACGCTGTCCGGCGACGGCGACTTCATCGCCTTCGCGTCGGCTGCGACCGACCTGATCGGCGGCGACAGCAACGGCGTCCGCGACGTGTTCTACGCCCGCATCAGCACCGGCGCCCCCTACCTGAAGACCCGCGCCAGCGTCGGCGACGCGGGTGCGCCGGCCACCGGTGGCGACAGCGACCTGCCCAGCATCCACGTCGACGGCGCCGGCCGCGTGCGGATCGCGTTCGAGTCGACCGCGACCAATCTGGTCGCGACCACCGGACTCGCCGCCAGCAACGTCTACCTCTACGACGGCAACAGCGGGGCGTCGACGCTGCTCAACCAGCGCATCGCGCCGACCGGCAGCGCAATCGGCGACGGCGACGCGCACACGCCGGTGATCGCGAACGACGGCGCGAGCGTCGCGTTCGCCTCGGCGTCGCGCAACATCGACGTCGTCCGGCCCGACGGCAACCGCGCCAGCGACATCTTCGTCGTCGAGACCGCGCAGGTCGCGCTCGGCAACGTGCTGCCGTTCCGCGTCAGCATCGGCGCCACGACCTCGGCCGACGGCGACGGCGATTCGACGGCGCCGGTGTTCGGCAGCTTCGTCGGCAGCGTGAACTACCCGGTCGGCTTCGTCGCCTACGCGACCGCGGCCCGCAACCTCGGCACCAGCGATTCGACGCCGGTCGTGGTCTCGTTCCTCGCCGAGACGTCGGGCGTGATCGCCGACTTCGACGTCTCGACCGTGCGCGGTGCCGCGCCGCTGACCGTGCAGTTCACCGACCGCTCCTCGGGCTCGCCGACCGCGTGGCAGTGGGATTTCAACGACGACGGCATCGTCGACTCGACCGCGCAGAACCCGTCGCACGTGTTCACGCCCGGTCTCTACACGGTCAGGCTCGTCGCGAGCAACCGCATCAGCAACGGCAGCAAGACCCGCACCGACCTCGTGCTTGCGGTCGGCCCGGTCGTCGCCGATTTCACGGCCTCGTCGTTCGGCGGTCCGGCGGGCCTGTCCGTGACGTTCACGGACCAGTCGACGCAGTCGCCGACGGCGTGGCAGTGGGACTTCGAGAACGACGGCACCATCGACTCGACCGACCAGAACCCGACCCACGTCTACACGACGCCCGGCAGCTACACGGTACGCCTGGTCGCGACCAACGAGGTCGGCCCCGGTGAGGTCACCAAGACCGGATTCATCACGATCTACGTGCCCGCCCAGGCCGACTTCAGCGGTTCGCCGCTCGCCGGCCTCGCGCCGCTGCAGGTGCAGTTCACGGACCTCAGCACCGGCGCTTTCGATTCCTGGGCGTGGGACTTCGAGAACGACGGCGTCGTCGACTCGACCGCGCAGAGCCCGTCGTTCACCTATGCGTCGCCGGGCAACTACACCGTGCGCCTGGTCGTGTCCGGCAACGGCGGCACCGACGTCGAGACCAAGACCGACTACGTCGCCGTGGCCGGGCCGGTGGTCGCGAACTTCACCGCCGACGCGATCGCGCAGTACGACAACGTGCCGGTCAACTTCACCGACACGTCGACGGGCACCGTGTCGAGCTGGGCGTGGGACTTCGAGAACGACGGCACCGTCGACTCCACCGCGCAGAACCCGTCGCACGTCTACACGACGCCCGGCGTCTACTCGGTGAAGCTGGTCGCGAGCGGCCCGGGCGGCACCGACGACGAGGTCAAGGTCGGTTTCATCACGTCGGTCGCGTCGAGCCTGCAGGTGACGATCGAGCCGGCGAAGGACACGAGCATGTATTCGGAGAATCCCGGCAACAGCAATGGCGCCGCCACGCAGATGGTCTGCGGCAACGCGGCCAACGCCGTGCCGACGCAGGTCGGCGTCCGCCGCGCACTGGTCGAATTCGACGTCACGAGCCAGGTGCCGACGGGTTCGACGATCCTCTCGGCCCAGCTGCAGATGAGCGTCACCTACAACCCCGCCACACCGATCGGCGCGCAGACGATCACGCTGCGGCGCGTGACCCGCGAATGGGGCGAGGGCACCACCGTCGGTGCCACGATCGGCCAGGGCGCTGCGGCGACCGGCGGCGACGCGACCTGGAGCCACGCGGTCGCGACGACGACCAACTGGACGAACCCCGGCGGCGACTTCACCGGGAGCATCACCGCGAGCACGTCGGTCGCCGGCGTCGGCACCTACACGTGGGGTTCGACCGCGACGATGGTGTCGGACATCCAGGGCTGGGTGAACGTGCCGAGCAGCAACCACGGCTGGATCCTGCGGTCCAGCGAAGTGGCATTGACGCGCACGACCAAGGTGTTCGGCTCGCGCGAATTCCCGACGGCCCCCGAGCGGCCGAAGCTGACCATCACCTACAAGCCGCCGCTCCCGTGATGCGGACGAATCTTCGCCGACGGACCTCGTAGCCACGCCCATGCCCCACTCCCGCCTCGCTCTCTCGCTCGCCGGTTTGCCGCTTGCCCTCGTCGCCGCCTGCACGTCGGCGCCGTTCGAAGCGACCGAGACGAACGACGTGTCCGTCAAGGCGCCCGGTCTGGCCCGCGTGCTGGTCGAGTCGCACAACGGCGGCATCACCTACACCGGCGGTGACGTGACCGAGTTCCAGATCCAGACCGAACGCAAGGTGCACGGCCTGACGCAGGCCGATGCCGACGCGAACCTGTCGCTGGTGCAACTCGGCGTCGACACGGTGAACGGCGAACTGCACCTCTACCTGAAGGCCGCCGCGGAGCTGCCGAGCTACGCGCAGCCGTCGATCGCATTCCGCATCACCGGCCCCCGCAACGTCGGCTTCCGCGCCGTCACGCACAACGGCGCGATCCAGGTCACCGGCATCGAGGGCGCCTTCAACGGCGAGAGCCACAATGGCGCGATCACGGCCGCGGTCGCCTCGCACGACGTCACGGCGATCTCGCACAATGGCGCGCTGACCCTCGAGCTGAGCGCAACCGGCGCGGTCCAGGGCTCGGCGGAAACGCACAACGGGCCGGTCGAGGTGGCGTTCGCCCCCGGCTGCTCCGCAACCGTCGAGGCGGACACCAACAACGGTCGGCTCGTCCTGGCGAACCCCACCGCCAAGGCCACCATCGAGAACCCGATCCAGGTCCGGATCGGCGACGGCGCGGGCAAGTTGAAGGTGACGACCCACAACGGCAGCATCACGATCCGCTGATCCGGAACGGTCCCCGGTCCGGATCGCAGGGAAGGACCGCCCGAGCGCTGCCTGAACCGCCCGAACCCGACCTCGTTCGTGCGGAATCGATGTAGCACGACGGGCCGCTCGTGCACCTTCTCCCTGCATGCCGCTCGCGCCCGAGGACCGCCACTTCAGTGCCTTCCGCCGGACCGGGGATCCGGACGAACTCGCCCGGGTCTTCGATGCGACCGCGCCGAAGCTGCTGCGCGTCGGCGTGCACCTGACCCGGGACCCGCACGCCGCCGAGGACTTGCTGCAGGCCACGTTCCTGACCGCCATCGAGAGTGCTTCGGATCATTCCGAGGACGTGCCGGTGATCGGCTGGTTGCTCGCGATCCTGGCCAACCGCGCGCGCCATCTGCGTCGCCAGTCCGGGCGGTGCCCTGATCCGTCCCGCTTCGCCGAGCGCACGGCACCCGATCCGGTCGGCGGTGCCGCCGAACGCGAACTGAACGCCGAACTCACGACCGCGCTCGCCGAACTGCCCGTGCAGTACTCGCAGGTGCTCGAATTGCACCTCGTCCACGGCCTCGACGCGAACGAGATCGCGCAGGTGCTGCGGCGGCCGGGCGGCACCGTGCGCACGCAGATCTGCCGCGGCCTCGACCAGCTGCGACGCGCCTTGCCGACCGGGTTGGCCGTCGGCGGCGTCGTGACCATGACGACCGGACGCGGTCTGGCGATGGTGCGCGAACGGGTGATGCAGGCAGCTGCCGGCCGATGCGCCGCCGACGTCGCCGCGGTATCCGGCCTCGCCGGTCTCGGAGGACTCCTGCTGATGAAGAAGACACTGCTCGGCGTCATCGCCTTCGCCGTCACCGCAGCCACCGCCGCACTGTTGTGGTATCCGTCTTCGGCGGTTCCCGCGCCGGGCGGCTCCGGCGCGACGCCTCAGGCGCCTGCCGTCGAACGCTCGGCGCTGCGCGACGAACCGCCCGCCCCCCGCCCGGCCGAGGAGGTGCCGGTGATCCGGACCGATGCGGTCGCCCACGCGGGCGAAGCGAAGGGCACCCGCGGCGACGTGCAGCTGCACTGCGTCTGGGCCAGTGACGGCGCGCCGGTCGCCGAGATCCAGGTCTGGCGCTATCGCCATGACGAGGGCAGCGGCGGGCCGATCGAATCGGCGACCAGCGATGCCGCGGGCATGGTGACGTTCACGGCGCTGCCGGTCGGCAGCTACGACTTCCGCGCCGGCAAGGGCGAGGTGGCCGTGACCGTGCTGCCCGATCGCGCGAACCAGGGCGAGCTGCGGATCGAGGCGGTCGCGATCGTGCACGGGCGTGTCG
>CAYMRG010000129.1:0-11037 GCA_964392555.1 uncultured candidatus Brocadiaceae bacterium | reverse complement strand
AAGGCGAACGAGTAGCTCTGGCCGAGGTTGGCCGCCGGCAGCGTCGCCGGCGCCGTGATCACCACGCCCGGCTCGGGTGCGGCGACCGGGTCACTGGAACCACTCGAGCAGGCGGCTAGCAGGACGAGGAGCGCGCCGGCAACCTTGCCTGGGAGTCTGGTCGTGCGTGCCATTTGTCCTCGGCGTTTCGACCTACGGAAGTCCCGCTCTTGAACGGGAATCGGCTCGTCCAGCCGATTCCGCCCGGGTCCGGGTGTCGCGTTCCGCAACGGTGTGCTCGACCTCGACGGGCAGGCGACGATTCGTAGACTCCGCCGCCCGTGCTCCACCGCTTCGCGATCAACCTCGCCGACGTCGACCGCGGCGTCTACGCCGACCTCGACCTGCGCGTCATGCGCCATCCGTCGGAGGACACGCCCTACCTGCTGACGCGCGTGCTCGCGTTCGCGCTCGAGTACACGGCCGGGCTCGCGTTCGGCGGTGGCGTCTCGGACGGCAGCGAACCCGCGGTCTGGGAGAAGGCGCCGGACGGCCGCGTGCTGGCCTGGATCGAGGTGGGTGCCCCCGCACCCGACCGCCTGCACCGCGCCGCCAAACTCGCCGAGCGGGTCGCGGTCTACTGCCACCGCCGCCCCGACCTGCTGCAACAGAAGTGCGCCAAGGAGAAGGTGCACAAGGCCGACCGGATCCGCCTGGTCGCCGTGCCCTCCGATCTGCTGGCCGCGCTCGAGCCCCACCTCGATCGCAACAACCGGTGGGACCTGTCGCGCCACGAGGACCGCGTGACGATCGTCGCCGGCGACGCGGTCGTCGAGGCCGCACTGCCGGCCGTGCCGCTGGTCGCGACGGCCTGACGGGCGGCGGCGTCAGCCTTGCGGGGGTGTCATGCCGGGATACGCTGCTCCCCCTCGGAGCGACGCATGGTGGAGCCACCAAACGACCAGGACGACGAACCCACGAAGGAGCAGCACGAGCAGCCACCCCCCAAGGTGATTGCGAACAAGTACCACCTGCATCGTTTCATCGCCTCGGGCTCGTACGGCGCGGTCTACGAGGCCAGCTATTCGATCTACGGCAGCGAGCGGCGCGTCGCCATCAAGGTCTGGGAGCGCAACGACGACGGCTCCAAGATCCGGTTCAAGGAGGAGATCAAGACCCTCTGCCTCCTCAACGACCCGCACATCTGCAAGGTGCTCGACGGCGGCGTCGACGGCAACAAGATGTTCTTGGTCATGGATCTCGCCGACGGCGGGAACCTCAAGACGCAGCTGCGCGACTCGGCGAGCGGTCGCATTCCTCCGGAACTGGCGATCACCTGGCTGATCGAATCGGCCAAGGGCCTGCTCGCCGCGGAACGCAACCGCACCGCCGACGGCGAACCCGCACCGATCCACCATCGCGACGTCAAGCCGGAGAACCTGCTGCTGCATCGCGGGCAGATCGTCGTCGCCGACTTCGGCGCCGCGAAGCTCGGCGGCAGCAACCCCGGCGTGACGAGCGATCTCGTGGTCGGCCAATGGACGCCCAACTACGGCAGTCCGGAGCAGCAGGCGGGCATGACCGACCACCGCAGCGACATCTATTCGCTCGGTGCGACGTTCTTCCACCTGCTCACGGGCCAGATCACCGCCAAACGCCTGAACAACGCCTTCGAGCGCTTCCAGACGCCGCACGATCCGTGCGTGGTCTGCCCGGAAGTTCCGGCGGCGCTGGGCGCGATCATCAGCCGGATGACCGAGCCATCACCGGACCGCCGCTACCAGTCGTTCGCCGACGTGCTGTCGGCCCTGGAGGAGCTGCGGCAGGGGACGACGTCGACGGTGCCGACGCCACCGCCGAAGAGCTGGGCGCCGGCGGCCGCCGTGGTGGTCGCGCTGTGCGCCGCGCTGGCGATCGTCGCGATCCTGATCTGGTATCCGCGGCCATCGAGCCGCGGGACGCTGCAGGAAGAGCAGTCGCGCTGCCAGGCGACCATCGACCGGCTGACGGCGCTCGGCAGCGCCCACGATTGGTCGAAGCTCGCGGACCTGCAGCCGAACCTGGCCTTGCTGACACAACAGGCCACCGAGAACAAGTCCGCGCTCGCGCGGCTGGCCGAGAGCGGTGCCGCGGACGGTCCGAACTTCACGCTGCCGGCCGGCTTCCATCCGCTCGAGGACATCGAGCAGCGCATGCTGGCGGTCGAAGCGCAGGCGTTGCTCGCCGAGGCGAGCGCCGCGATCCCGACCTCCGGCAGACAGCGGCTGGACGCATTGCTCGAGGGCGTCCGGACCGCCGTCTACAAGGTCTCGGATCGAGCGCAGCTCAACGAAGCGACGCAGAAGCTGGAACGCGCGATCGACCAGGAGAAGCGGCAACGCAACGAAGACCTCTCCGCATTGCAGGCACGACTCGACGAGGATCGTCTCGACGGCCTCGCGGGCGGGGCGACAGCCGCCGGCGAGCGCTTCGAGCAATTGGGTGAGACCGAATTGGCCCGACGAGCACGGGTGATCGCCGCCGCGACCGGACGCACCGCGGCCCTCGTCGCACGGATCCCGGCATGGCCACCCGCAGGGCGCCCACCCCTCGACTGTCTCGACGACTTGCAGAGGGCCCTGAACGACCTCAAAGCGGTGTCCGAAGACACCGTGGGCGTCGACCTGAAGACCTGGTGGAACAATCGTGTCCAGACGACGCGTCGAGCCTGGGGTGACCGCGTTTCGCAGGAGTACGAAACGGTCGTCAAGAATTGGCGGGAGCGCGCCTCGGACTTCGAACAGCGCAAGGCCGCAGCGCTCAAGGCCGGAGGGGACCTGAAGGAAATCCACGCGGACCATCGCGTCTTGACCCGCGAGCGCCAGGAGATCGAGAACACACGACGGAGCCTCCGCGACCTGAAGCTGCCCGTCGCACTCACCGAACTCGGCGACCTCGCCGACGATCCGCTGGATCTGAGCGATTGCGACGAGGCCCTGGCAATGACTCCGCCGCACAGCGAAACGGCTGTGGAGCTACAAGACGCCGCGCAGCGTGTCACCGAGAGTTTCGCCCGGCTGTCGGACCTGACGAAGAAGGCGCGTGACAAGCAGATGACGGCACAGGCGCTGTGGGTGTTGTACGCCGCCCTGCAGAACCACAAGACACCCGTCGACGGCTACAAACGCGCTCGGTCGGCGCTCGCGACGTTGCGCGACGTACAGGCGAACCTGTCGTCGCGCGCCACGGCAGAGCTCGACAGGACCTGCCAGGCGCAGTACGGCGCCAGCTATCGTTCCCAGGCCCTGCAGACCCTGCTCGAAGAGGTTCGCGCGCAGGTCCGCGACGAACAGGCCAGGCGGGTTCGCGGCGTCACCGATCTCGAAGTCGCCTTCGCCGAGGCCCGAAGGTCTCCCGACGAGCTCGCCAGAGCAGCCGACGAAGCGGGCGGGTATCTGCAACGTCAAGGAGAAGCGAACCTCGCCGCCCGGTGCACGACCCTCGCCGCCGATGCGCGCGCCGCGGCCGAGGTGGTGGCGAGCCTGACGAAGTCGAGCGGCGATCCCGCGACCAGCGGCATCGACGACGTCGTCGCCGCCCTGCGGGAGATCGTCGAGCGCGAGCAGGGGCTGTCCCTGCCGCCGGCAAACCTGAGCACCTGGTGGGACGCCTATCGCAAGAAGACTGCCGGGCTGTGGATCGCCAAAGCCATCAGCCTTTGGCCTGGCTTCCGCACGGAGGTCGAGGACTCCGGTGATGCTGCCCGCCTCGCGGCCGCCACGGCATTGCGCACGCAGCTGGTCCAGGCCTTGACGCAGTTGAAGCAGACCTGGGTCCCGAGCGAACTCCGGCCACCGCGCACGCCCGTCGTGCCCATCGCCACGGCTTGGGCTGGCCCCGAGGGGTGGCCGAACGACCTCGTTCCGCCCGAGGGGGTCAAGTCCTTGCGCCTGGACCCCAAGGACCCCGAGTGCCAGCGTCTCTATGCCACGGGATTCCTGATCTCGGCCGAGAGCGAGGGCAAGCACCTGTTCTACTTCCCCAGCCGGTCGTGGCAGAGCCGCGATGAGGTTCCCTCGCGTGAGCATCGCGTCTACATGGTGCTCTGCCGCAGCGCGGATGGCCGCGCCGCACTGATCGACGTCCACCCCATGACCAAGGGCGCCATGGGGCCGAGCAGGAACTGGCAGCGGACCGTGATGGCGAACCTGCCTCCCGATGCCGTGCTCCACGACACGAGCGCCTCGATGGCTGCCGAGGTGCCGGGGGCGGCCACGCTGGGCCTTCGCCTGCCGCCGGCCGACTTCCTGACCTGGCCGGGCTGCCAGTCGACCATCCCTGGCCTCGCCAGGCCCGAGCCCTCGAGCCCGGTGCGTGTCGCCCAGCCAACCCGCGACGTCGTCCAGAGCGGCCTGACCTTCCTCAGCACCGGATTCCGCGAATGGACCGCAAGCGGCACGGTCGTCGGGGTATCCGAAAGCGCACCGGACGAGTCGGGCGGCGCGGTGCGTTCCGACTGCACGTTCCGCATGTGCCTTGAGCTGAAGCCCAAGGACCGCTAGCGTCAGATGGGGGGCGGGTACGGCATTCGCCGTGACTCGTCGGGACCTTTCGCCGCCCAACCATCCATGACCGCCCAATCCGCTGGCCCTTCCCGTTCGTGCCACCGCGCCTGGCGCCTGACGCCGATCCTCCTTGCGGCGCTCGGTGCCTGCGCAACCAACGAAGCGCGCGACCAGCTGCGCAATGCGCCGCCGGCGCCGCTGATCGTGCAGCTCGATTGCATGGCCCCCGCGAGCGGTGCGGCCGACGCTTTGCACTTCACGGCGAGCCAGGACGAGATGCGCACCATGCTGCTCGAAGAGCTGCGCTCGCTCGACACCTGCAGCAAGGTGGCGACCAAGGCCGAACTGGGCGCCGAGAAGCCCGACCTGGTCGTGACGCTCGTCCCCAAGAGCGACATCCGGTTCGAGCACGCGGGAACCGCGAACTTCCTCGGCTCGGGCGGCCTTTGGCTCGTCACCTGGATCGGCGGGCTGCTGGTGCCGGACTCCTCCTACCGCATCGCGATGGATGCGTCGTGGAACTACTCGATCCCGCAGGTCGAGACCAAGAAGTTCCAGTTCGACTTCTCCGGTGAGGAAGTCGATCTCAGCTTCTTCGACCGCAACAGCCTGCTCAGCCTGCAGGGACTGCAATCGCTCGTGTTGCCGCCGTTCTGGACCTCGGATCAGACCGAGAAGACCAGCACGTCCCTGACCCGGTCGAGCATGCAGCTCGCCGCGCGCAAGGTCGCGAACGAGCTGAAGCGCAACTTCGCCAACGCGGAGAAGAGCTTCGAGTGCGAGATCAAGATCAACACCCCCGCCAACGGCTCCACCTTCCGGAGCACGTCGATCCCGATCAGCCTGGAGGCGAAGTCGCTGAACTCGCAGCCGATCGGGCGCGTCCGGGCGTCGGTCGAGAACGGCAAGTCCGTCGACCTGGAGGTCACTCCGGCGCCCAATGCGAACGGCTTCGTCGTCGAGGCGAAGGGCGTGCTCGAGCTGCAGCCCAACCGCGAGAACTTCGTCCGCATCGAGGTCCAGGCCGACAAGGTCTACACGCGGACGCTGCGCCTGACGCCGCGCTGACCGCCGGGATCGGTCGCGCGGCCTGATTTCGGCGCCGCGAGCAACGTGGCGAGGATCCCCGCCGTTGTGCTCGGCCAGCCGCACAACGCCCCCTCGATCGCCATGGGAACCTCGTCCGCCGCGACCCGCTTCCGCTTCGATCCGAAGACCGCAACGATGCCGACCCGGGACGGGGAGGTCCTCGAGTTCGTCCATCCGGAGGCCAAGGCGGCGACCGGGCAGTTCCAGCCGAACCGCCGCATCGTGTTCATCAACGGCATGGCGACGCCACCGGCAGGCCATGCCGAATCGGCGATGGCCCTGTCGCTCGTGCAGATGTGCCCGGTCACCGGCATCTACAACGCGACGGCCGACTACGGCTACGCGGTGACCCGCTTCGCGGCCGACCTGGCGCAGTGCCTCGGCGACAAGTTGCAGTTCAACGGCCCGCTGAACCCCGGCGCTGGCACGCTGACGACGCTCGGGCCGATGCTGACGGGCAACAGCCGGGAGCAGCTCATCGCCTCGGCGCTGAAGCGGAATCCGGCGGCGGTGGCGACCTTCCAGCTGCTGCGGGAGCCGCAGCGCCGCACCGCGGAGATCTTCGCCCACAGCCAGGGCAACCTGATCCTCAGCAACGCACTCCAGGCGATCGCCGCGCTCGACGGCGTCAAGGCGATCACCGGGTTCACGGTCCACACGTTCGGCTCCCCCGCAGCGAACTGGCCGCAGGGGCTGCGCCGCCGCGAACACGCGTTCACCTGGGATCCCGTCTCGTGGCTGGCGGGCCTCGACACGAGCCTGTCGATCTCCAAGGTCGGGATGCCCTCCGACTCCTTCCAGCCGATCACGCACGCCTTCCTCGAATACATGGCGTCGGATCCGGTGTTCGTCGTGAACCGCTTCCGGACCGGCAGCCTCGGCATCACCTTCGACATGGACGAGGCGGGGCTGGCCGAATGCCTCGTCGCCATGGGCGCCAACGTGCCCCGCGTCCGCCGCGTCTTCGAACACCTCGCCGCGAACCACCCGTCGGACGTCGACGACGTCGCCGAGCTCTACGTCGAGGGCGTCCAGAAGGACCGCGAACGCCCCGCGATCGAGTCCGCGCTGCGGGCCGATCCGCAGCTGCGCAACCTGCTCATCCAGGCGATGGCCAAGGGCTGGACGAGCGGCGGCGAACACCGGGCCATCGGCTACCTGCGGTCGCTGGGCGGCTGAGCACGCGCCTCCCCAACCCGTCACGCCGGACCCATCGCTGATTTCAAATCGCCGTTTGACTTCGCTGCGGGAGCGCCCCAGACTCCCGCCCCATGACCCCGGCCGCCGCCGACGCCACCCGCGAACGCCTGCTCGAAGTCGCCGGACCACTGTTCGCGGAGCGCGGCTACCGCGACACCGGCATCAAGGAGATCTGCGACGCGGCGCGCTGCAACGTCGCCAGCGTCAACTACCACTTCGGCAGCAAGGAGAAGTTCTACGCCGCGGTGCTCGCCTCGGCCCACGCGCGCGGCTTCGCCGGCAACCCGATGCCCGAACCCGACCGCTCGCGCCCGCCCGCGGACGAGCTGCGCTCCTGGCTGCAGTGGTGGATCGGCTCGATGCTGCGCGCGGACCGCCCGGTGTGGCTGCAGACGCTGATCGCGCGCGAGATGGCCGCGCCGACCAGCGGCCTCGACACGATGGTCGAGCGCTCGATCGCGCCGATCCACGCGCGCCTGCGCCAGATCCTCAAGGCCCTGCTGCCGCGGGGCACCGCGCCAGGCACCGTGCGCCTCTGCGCCAACAGCGTCATCGGCCAGATCCTCGTCTACAAGCACGCGGCCCCGGTGCTGGAGCGCATGGGGCAGATGCCGAAGCTGAACGAGGACGGCATCGCCGCGCTGATCGAGCACGTCACCCGCTTCTCGCTGGCGGGCATCGCCGGCGTCGCCCACGCGAGGAACTCCCGATGAACCGCATCGCCATCAAGATGCTGGTCGGCGACGTCGCCAAGTACTTCGGCATCCTGCTCGGCCTGACATTCGCCGCGCTGCTGATCACGCAGCAGTCGTCGATCTTCGTCGGCCTGATGTCGCGCACGTTCGCCTTCATCGCCGACACCAGCCTGCCGGACCTCTGGGTCACCGATCCCGAGGTCAAGTACATCGACGAGCTCGAGCCGATGCAGTCGACCGCGCTCGATCGCGTCCGCGGCGTCCCCGGCGTCGCGTGGGCCGTGCCGATGTACAAGTCGGTCCTGCGCGGCCGCCTGCAGAATGGCACGTTCCGCTCGGTGATCGTCGTCGGCATCGACGACGCGACGCTGATCGGCGGGCCGCCGAAGATGGTCGAAGGCGAACTCGCCGACCTGCGGCGCGCCGACGGCGTGATCCTCGACGTCGTCTCGGCGCACACGCGCCTCGCCGGCTACAGCGCCTACGACGAGCACGGCAACCCCGCGCCGGGCGCCGAACGCGTGCCGATGCGCGTCGGCGACACGCTGCAGATCAACGACCGCCGCGCGGTCGTCGTCGGCCTGTGCGAGGTCACACGCACGTTCCAGAGCCAGCCGGTCGTCTACACGACCTACACGCGCGCGCTCGGCTTCGCGCCGCCCGAACGCAAGCAGATGTCGCTGATCCTCGCCAAGGCCGAGGCCGGCGTCGACGCGACGGCGCTGGCCGACCGCGTCACCGCGACCACCAGCCTGCGCGCGCGGACCGCCGAGCAGATGCGCTGGGACACGATCTTCTACTACCTGAAGAACACCGGCATCCCGATCAACTTCGGCATGGCGGTGCTGCTCGGCTTCCTGGTCGGCGTCGCGATCGCCGGCCAGACGTTCTACAACTTCACGCTCGACAACCTGCGCTACTTCGGCGCACTGAAGGCGATGGGCGCCAGCACCTGGCTGCTGCTGCGCATGGTGCTGCTGCAGGCGCTGCTGGCCGGCGCGATCGGCTACGGCCTCGGCGTCGGCCTCGCCGCGCTGTTCGGCATCCAGGCCCGCGGCACCGAGCTCGCGTTCCGCATGACCTGGCACATCCCGGCGATCTCCGCCGGCGCCGTGGCGCTGATCTGCGCGCTCTCGTCGATCGTCAGCATGATCAAGGTGATCCGGCTCGAGCCGGCGGTGGTGTTCCGTGGCTGAGGCCGACGCACCCGCGAACCTCGCCGTCCGCGCCAACGGTGTCACCAAGGTGTTCGGCCGCGGCGCCGGCGCCGTGCACGCGCTGCGCGGCGTCGACCTCGCCGTGCCCTACGGCGAACTCGTCATGCTGGTCGGTCCCAGCGGCTGCGGCAAGACGACGCTGATCTCGATCCTCGCCGGCATCCTCGACCGCGACGCCGGCGACTGCCAGGTGCTCGGCATCGACCCGCAGCACCTGCGTCAGGCGACGCGCACGCGCTGGCGCGGCCAGAACGTCGGCTTCGTCTTCCAGCAGTTCAACCTGATCCCGGCGCTGAGCGCCGCCGAGAACGTCGCCGTGCCGCTGCTGCTGCTCGGCCAGCCGCGACGGCGCGCGATCGCCGCCGCCGAGGCCGAACTCGAACGCGTCGGGCTCGCCGACAAGCGCCGCGTGCGCCCGACCAACCTGTCCGGCGGCCAGCAGCAGCGCGTCGCGATCGCGCGCGCGCTCGTGCACGAGCCGCGCTTCGTCGTCTGCGACGAGCCGACCAGCGCGCTCGACGCCGACAACGGCCAGATCGTCATGGGCATGTTCGCCGACATCGCACTGCGCGGCGATCGCGCGCTGGTCGTCGTCACGCACGACGCCCGCATCTTCCACTTCGCCGATCGCATCATCCGCATGGACGACGGCCACGTCGCCGACGTCCGCACGCAGACCGCCGACCGCACCCTCAAACTCCACACGCACCAGCCATGATGTTCGTCCGCCTCGTCGTGCTGCCGGCGCTGTCGCTGGCCGGCGTCTCGCTCGCCGCCTGGTCGGTCCACGCCGGCAACATCACCCCACCGCCGACGCCCGGGCTGACCACGCCGGCGAAGTCGCCGTACGCGACGCGCGTCTCGGCGACCGGCGTCGTCGAGGCGAGCACGCGCAACGTCGGCCTCGGCGTCGCCCGCCCCGGCCTCGTCACCGCACTGCCGCACGACATCGGCAGCACGGTGGCCGCCGGCGACCTGCTGCTGCAGATCGACGACCGCGATGCGCAGGCGCGGCTCGCCGTCGCGCGCGCCCAGCTCGAAGAAGCGCAACAGGAGGTCGCACGCCTGACCGCGCTGCCGCGCGCCGAAGACCTACCGCCGCTCGCCGCCAACGTCGCGCAGCGCCGCGCGCAGCTCGACGACAGCGACAACCTCGCCAGGCTCGCCAGGAGTGTCGCCGATCCGCGCGCGATCAGCCGCGAAGAGGTGTCGCGCCGCGACGCGGCGGTCGACGTCGCCAAGGCCGCGCTGGCCGCCGCCGAGGCCGAACTAGCGCGCGCGCAGGCCGGTGCCTGGGCACCGGACCTCGCGATCGCCCGCGCCCGCGTCGACGCGGCCCAGGCCGCGGTCGCCGCCGCGCAGGCCGAGATCGACCAGCTCACCGTGCGCGCGCCGTTCGCCGGCAAGGTCCTGCAGGTCAACGTCCGCGTCGGCGAGTACGCCGCGGCCGGCCCGAGCGCCGACCCGGCGATCGTGCTCGGCGACGTGACGACGCTGCACGTCCGCGCGGACATCGACGAGATGGACGTCTGGCGGCTGCGGCCCGATGCCCCGGCCCGCGCGTTCGTGCGCGGCAATTCGCAGCTCTCGGCGCCGCTGCGCTTCGTCGCCATCGAACCGCTGATGATCCCGAAGCGCTCGCTGTCCGGCAGCAGCCGCGAACAGGTCGACACGCGCGTGCTGCAGGTCCTCTACGCGCTCGCGCCGCAGGACCTGCCCGTGCAGGTCGGCCAGCTCGTCGACGTATTCGTCGAGTCGACCGCCTCGCCGGGCGGCAACGGGGGCCCGAAGTGACGCCGACCCGGGCGTGCCCGCTGCTGGTCCTGTTCGCGGTCGCGGCCTGCACCGCGGGCCCCGACTACGTGCGCCCCGAGCTGCCCGGCCTCACGGCGTGGCACGCAGACGACGCCGCGTTCCCCCCCACCGCGGTGCACCAGGCCTGGTGGCACGATCTCGGCTCGGCGCAGCTCGACCAGCTCGTCGCGGCCGGCCTGGCCGACAGCTTCGACCTGCGCTCTGCCGTCGCGCGCATCCGCGCCGCGCGCGCCGCGGCCGGGCTCAGCGAGGCGAACCGCTGGCCGCAGATCGACGGCGCCGCCGGCTACACGCGCACGCGCACGACCGAGGCCACGCCGAGCCCGGTGCGCGGTCGCAACTACGACACGTGGTCGCTGGGGCTCGACGTCAGCTGGGAGATCGATCTCTGGGGCCGCCTCGCGCGCGAGCACGAAGCGAACGTCGCCGAGGTCGCCGGTAGCGAAGCTGACGCGGCTGCGGTCCGCATCGCGCTGGCCGCCGACATCGTCGCCGCCT
>CAYMRG010000128.1:0-11048 GCA_964392555.1 uncultured candidatus Brocadiaceae bacterium | reverse complement strand
CGGGAGTAGTAGATCAGCGCGTCCTGCGGCCGCAACCAAAGGTTGCGCGGCGCTATGCGCCGCCAGAAGAGGCCGCAGGAACGCTGCACCCGGCACTCGGTGCTCAGCGCTTCCTGGCGATCAGCAGCTTGTCGAGCTTGGCGCGAATCTCGACGGACTCCTCGCTGCGCTTCAACGCCGTGCAGATCTGCTTGAGGCTCATGCCCTTGTTGGCCATCTGGTGCAACTTCGCGATCTCGGTCGGCGTCCAGGGTTGGCGATGACGTTCGAAACGGTCCTTCATGGTGATGGGGCGGGATGGAGCCGGTCGTTCGGGAAGCATGTAGCCTAACCAGACCGATCGCCGCGCAGTGCTCACGAACGGAAAGGAACAGCACCGAGGCGCGGTCACGGCCCGGCACGCTTCTGCCGGATTCCCTGCAACACGCACCGCCGCCCCCGGATGACCGAAGTGGCGACATCATGGATCTCCCACCATCACTTCGCGGCGCCGCGTGGCTGCAGATCGCGTTCGGATCGATCGGCATCGCCGGCATCGGGTTGGTGGCCACGCTGTTCGGGCGGTCGACGCACGGGTACGGGGCGAACACGGACGACCCGCCGTACCTGATGTTGGCCATCGCGCTGCTGGCGCCGGCCGTGGTCGCCGGCGTGCTGGTGCTGCGCCGTCATCCGCAGGCACTGCTCGCGTTGTCGATGGTCGCGCGACTGCAGCTGCTGATCGTTCCTGTCGGCACCGCGCTCGGGGCATTCTCGCTGTGGGCCGTGCGACGCGCCACGGCGGAGCCGGCAGACGACGAAGAGCCGAACGCGCCGCCGCCGATGGAGCTGCTGCCCGACGTGGACCGCACCGCGCCGCTGCTCGCGATGGTCGCGGCGGTGGGCGTCGGCTTCGCCGTCGTCATCGGCCTAGGCTTCTGGATCTCCGGCGACACGTTGCCGGCAGACGCCGACGAGGCCCTGATGGTCGCCTTGGTGGTGCTCACGACGATCCTCGCGATCGCGTTCGAAGGCATGCGGCGACGGCGACGGCTGCGCGCAGGGGCTCGGCCTCACTGACGGAGGCGACCGACGACGGCGCCGCGTCAGCGCTTGCCGTTCTTCGCCTCGCCGTCGCGCATCGACCGCCCGACGGAACATGCCAGCACCAGGCGAATCCCCGAGCACTTCGGGTAGACCAACACCTCGATCCCGATCGCCCGCCGCAGCGCCGCCGCGGACGAAGACGCGCTGGCTCGAATGGCTGCGGCGACCGCGGTCGCCGGATCGACGTAGTGCATTCCCTGCTTCAGAACCGAAGCGGCGGGCCCAAGGCACGCGGCGAGGTCCTGGACGCGGGGAAACGCGGGCTTGGCGGATCAGTTGCCAACCACCAGCAGCGAGTCGCTCGCAGTGAACGTCCCCGACGGCTGCAACGCGACCATCTGTGCCCAGAGATGGAACTGGTGTGCGCTCGGCGGAATCGACAGAGTCGTCAAGGCCGGCGTCTGAACCGGCAAGAGGACGTCGGGGGACGGCCACAGGATGCATGGCCACGGCGCCGCGGTGCCGATCTGGATCGGTTGGACGCCGAGCCCAAGCACCAGCACCGAGACGATCCCGTATTGGATGCCGGACCCCAGCATGATGTCGCCATCGAAGCGCGGCAGGCAATACACGGCCAGACCGTCGCAGCCGACCGAGGCCTGCGCGCTGCCGATCCCCGTGCGCGGCAGAATTTGGACCGCCACCTGCGTGCCGATCTGGCCGTCACCCAGCACGCCACCGGTGAAGCGGCAGCGCACCGGTAGCCCGGCTGGTCCGATCGTTCGCTCGTAGGTCCCCGCGTACGGCGCGCTCTCGGTGAGTTCGTAGCTGCCGTCGTCGTCGATGTCGATGCGCACCGTCGGCGCGACCTGGCCACCCATCACTTGGATCGCGGGCAGTTCCAGGCGCACGTAGACATCGGTCGTGGTCGGCGCCGCCAGCGAAAGCAGGATTTCCATGTCGTAGCTCGCCTGACCGTTCGGATCCCCGGCGCAATAGGCTGACGTGCCCAACGTGAAGGACGCCCTCGTCGGATTGCTGTCGTTGATCCACCAGCCGCGCGCCTCCACCTGGACCGGCGGCGCGACAACCTGAGCAAGCGAGGAGCCGATCGGCGGCAATTGCCCCGGCGCCTGCGGCACGGTCTGCGACTGACTGCCGCCGACCGCAGTCCATGTCGCGGGTGAAACGAGCGTTGCGGTGATGTCCTGAGCACCGACAAGGCCAGCGAGTGACGCGAACGTGAGGAGTTTTCGTGGCAGCACGGTGGCGATATCCGGGCAGCCGACCGACGTAACTCCGAAGATCCGGCGTGTACGAGTGGGCAACACGGCGGCTGCGATCTCGGCCTACCCGGAACCCGACCCCGCACCGTGCCGGCCCCACGCCTTCGTCCACTGGGTCGCCTTCGCCTGTTCCGCGGCCGCTGCCGCTCCGCAACACCTTCGCGATCATCGCCGCCACATCTCCCAGTGGCGGCGCAAGCATCGCCGGAACGCGCCGACCAACCGACCGGTTCGCCCAGCGAGGCGCCGGTGGCGCCGAGCCGATTCCTGCGGCCACTGCAGATCCCGCCCCGCACGAACCACCTCGGCCTGGTCGTGCACGGCCAGTTCGTGCACTTCGACGCCGGCGCCGCCCAGGGCATCGCGTTCTCGCGCGGCCTCGCGGTCGCAATCGGCAACTGACGATCGCCAGCGCGGCGGCCATGGGCGCCGAATGCCGGGCATCCTCGCGCCGCGCGCGGATGCTCGGGCGAGCGATGTGCCGCGCCGGCGATCTCCCCGTCGCGGGCCGGCGTGGGGGCTGCGGCCGGGCCCCCTCTACGCCGACGTGCGCACCGGCCTGCAACGGCTGAACGATCGACCGCGGGCGCGGCCCGCGCCTACTGGTTGCCCAGCGTCCAGGTGACGCCGTTGCTCAGCACCAGCTGCGCTGGGTTGGCCCCTGGCGCCAGCGCGTACGCCTGCAGGTGCACGACGAGGCCGAGCAGCGTCGGGGCATTCGGCAGGGCCAGCGCGAACGCGCGTGTCGTGCCGGACTGGGCCGTCGTCGCCAGCCCGAGCACATCGGACGACTGCAGCAGGTCGCAGCCGGTCATGCCGACCGCCGTCAGCGACAGCGGCAACGGCGTCCCGCCAGCGTCGACCGAACTCCAGCCCATCGCGACTGCGGTCAGCGAGGTCGGTGCATTGGTGATGGTCGTGCGTGCAGTCTGGCCGAGGCGCGGCCCGCTGTTCGGAACCGGTGCCATCGTCAGCACCGGGGAACCACAGCCTGCGCCGAACGCGACCGCGGTTGCCGTCACCACCGGCGGCACCTGCCGGTGGATCGACGTGTAGGAGCTGTTGCCGGCGAGGCCCTGGCAGACGATTCCGAGATCGAGCCAGCCGTCGCCGTCGAAATCGCCGAGCACGCATGCCTTGGGGTATTGCCCGGTCGCGATCGTCTGGGGCGCGCTGAACGTGCCGCCGGCCTGCCCGAAGAACACCTGGGCGCCGGAATAGCCAACGACCAACACGTCGAGCAGGCCATCGTTGTTCAGGTCCCCCAGCTTGGTGTCGAGACCACCGACCGCCAGGCTCTGGCTCTGCAGCAGCGTGAACTGCCCGTTGCCGAGGCAGCGCCAGACCTTCAGGTTGCTGCCGGCGGTGACGACGTCGTCGAGGCCGTCGCCGTCGAGATCGGCGACCGCGCCGGAGGCCATCGGTTCGTTGGCGACGATGCCGCCCGAAGAGTTGAAGTTGCCGGTACCCTGCGGATCGTTGCGCAGCACCATCGCCCCGCTGCCGTGCACAGCGAGCAGGTCGACGTGGCCGTCGTTGTCGAAGTTGCCGGCATAGATGCGCTTGCCGACGAGCCCGCTCGTGTTCGGCACGACGTGAAACGCGCTGAACGAGCCGTTGCCGAGCCCGGTGAACCAGTCGACCGCGTAGCCACCACCTTCGCAGATGCCGACCAGGTCCAGCACCCCATCGCCGTTGCAGTCGGCGGCGACGCAACCGACCGGCGGCGTGCCGAGGGTCGAGACCAGCCCCATGTAGGCGAGGCCGGCCTGGTGGTCGTTGCGCCACAGTCGGATGCCGTGCTGCGACCAGCCGTAGCTCGTCGCCGCCAAGTCGAGCCAGCCGTCGGCGTCGAAGTCGCCGGCGCACAGGCCCCATGCGTAGAGCGAATTCGCCTCGGTCGTGCTGCCGAAGTCCAACGCCCCGTCGCCGAACAGGATCTCGACCTTGCCTTGGTTGTAGCCCTCCATCGACACCGCGATGTCGAGGTTGCCGTCCTGGTCGAAGTCGGCGCAGACGGCCTGCTGCGCCGCCTCCTGCGCGTTCGTGAAGTCGACGCGCGGCGCCAGCGTCAACGTCTGCGCCGACAGCGCTGCCGCGAACCAAGGGAGGGAGAGCAGGGTGAAGGCGCTGCGGCGATTCGGGACGGGCATCGAGTATCTGAAGGCCGGGACGGGCCGGGAGAACTTAGCACACCGCGCCCTCGTTCCATTGCCGGGCTGGTTGCACCAATGCCCAGGCCATGGCAACCCGCGGCGCGCCCCTTGCCATGGAAGGCAGGGCCTACGCCCGGCCTTCCAATGCCGTTTGCCAGGTCCGGGTCAAGCTGCTTGCCGATGGCGCGCCCGAGCTGCGCAACCTGCTCCTGTCCCGCCTGCCCCACTTCCCCGACGCGGTTTCGGAGTGGCGGAGCAGGCGAGGTCGCGAGGCGAAGGTGCGGAGCGAAGAGCCTCAGCCGCCGATCGTCAGCGAGAGGCCGTTCGACAGCGCGAAGCCGAGCAACGAGAAGTCCAGCTCCGCCACCTGCGCATTGAGCACGAGGCCCGCGAGCGTCGGGGTCGCGGGGATCGCGAACGAAATCGTGTGGCTGGTCGAGACCGAGAAGGCCACGTCGACGAGATCGGCAGTGTTCAGCAGGGTGCAGCCCGGACCTGCGCCGAACAAGCCGGTGACCGGCAGCGAGCTCGTGGCCGAGCCCCAGATCGCGAGCTTGATCGGCGCAGTGGCGCTCATGCCGGTGCAGGTGCCGCTCCACGTCGCGGCAGTCCACGGGTTGCCGTTCGCGGCGAGGACCAGGGTCGTGCCAGCCTGACCGCTGCAGCCCGCACCGTAGGAGCTGACCGCCGCCGCGACCGTCGGGCCGTGCGAGCGGGTGCGGTTCCTGGCGCTATTGACTTCGCTGCAGGGACCGTAGACCGCCTTGCCCAGCGCGTTGATCCAGTGCATCCCGCCGTTGCGGGCACCGACGCCGTTGGTCGAGATGTTCTGCCAGTCGGTGCCATCGAACTGCCAGGTCGAGGTGCTGGAGTTGCCGCCGTTGCCGCCGTGCACGATCGTCATGCCGGTGGTCGGGTTGTAGTACGACAGCGCCGCGAACAGCCCCTGCCCGGCAACGAGGCTGTTGACCGGCGTCGTCGCCGTCACGATCTGCGTCCATACACCGGTCGTGAAGTCCAGGCGCCAGGTCTGGCCCAGCTGCTGCAGCGCGCCGGCCGCGCCCGTCGGTGTCTGACCGCCGTGCAGGATCAGGTCGTTCTGGGTCGAGCGATACACCATCATCGGGTCCTGGACCGCGGGGCCGCCGCTGGAGAAGAGCACCCAGTCGCTGCCGGTGTAGAGCCAGGTCTCGCTGCTGCGATAGGTCGCCCCGGTCGCATCCCAGGCGGTTCCGCCGTGGAACATCACCCCGAGGCCGGGGACGTAGACGCCGTTGTTGACCAGCCAACGACGATCCGGCGCCGTGGTCGGGAAGACCTGCGCCCAGCCACCGACGGCATCCCACTCCCAGGTGTCATTCAGCAGCGGATCGGTGGCGCCGAAGCCCAGCTTGCCGCCGAACAACACCAGCTTGCCGCGGGCAACGTCGAACCCGGCGATCGCGCCCGAGCGCGGCCCCGGCCCGCTGCCGCTGGTCGACAACTGGAGCCAGGACGTGCCGTCGTAGCTCCACAGCTCGTCGAACCCGGCGGTGACGGTGCCGTTCTGGCCCCCGAAGAGGTAGTAGAGAGTGCCGTCGGTGGCCGTTGCGGTGCGTTCGCGCGCCGACGGCGACGTCGCAGGGGCCTCGAGGACCCAGTTGAAGGCCTGGGCGTTCGCGGCGACGGCGAATGCGGAGATGGCAGCGATGCCGAGGAAGGAGTTCTTCATCGTGGTGTGGGGAGGATTCGGGGGTGAACGACCCGGGACGGCCTTTTCGGAGGCCCGAGTCGGCGGAGGGATTGGCCTCCGGCGGCCAAGGCGACGTTTGCAGCCTCATTCGCCGGAAAAATCGCCGCAGGTGACTCAGCGCGTCCTGCGGCCGCAACCTAAGGTTGCGCGGCGCTACACGCCGCCAGAAGAGGCCGCAGGCGCGCTGTTGTCTCCAGGGGCGACTACTACTCCCGCTCGCCGACGGCGAATCCGCTCGCCACGGGAGGCAACGCGGGAGTAGTAGATCAGATGGTCCTGCCGCTACAACCCACGCGGACCATCTCGAACCTGCGCAAGTCGAACCTGCGCAGGGAAAGGTCACGCTGGTTCGCTACCTGGTTCGCTCCGGGTTCGCTCCGGGTTCGCTACCTAGTAGAGGCGCAGATCCGACGGCTCCGTCACGTAGACGCCGGTCAGCGAGAGGTCGAACAGCACTGCGGCGTGGTGCAACAGCGTGCCGTTCAGGCCCGGGAAACCCGGTGGCATCGTGAAGCTGGCGGTCGCCTGGCCGTTCGCGTCCGTGAAGGAAAACGTGTTGCCCCATACCAGCGAGTTGGAGAGGTTCAACGACAGCGTAAGCCAGTCCGGCGAACCACCGATGTTCAGCGGCACGTTCAGCAGCGGATTGAGCGGGTTCGGGAAGCCCGGTCGCGTGCCGATGCCGGTGGCAAGCACGATGTAGAAGTTGAAGCCGAGCGCCGGACCGCAGTCGATGTGGAAGTTCTGCGACACGCCGCCGCTGGCCGGCACCGAGGCGGGCTCACTGATCATCGAGCCGATGTGGCCGCGCGCGATCGCGTTCTGCGAGCCGTTGAACAGCTTGGTGCAGACGTCGCCATTGTTGTTGAGCTGCAGGCTGCAGCCGTCGCCCGAGCTGAAGATGTTCCAGCCTGCGGCGCTGGTCGTCGGCCACGGGCTGCCGGCCACGGTGAAGGTGTCGCCCTGGACGTAGAACGCGCGGGCGCCGTGCTGCGGGTCCCAGCTGATCGTCGCCGGGATGCCCCAGTTGGCCTGGGTCGGGTCGCCGACTCCGGCGACGTTGACCAGCACCGCGTCGTTGTCGTTGAGCATCAGCGTCGTGCCGCTCGCCGACATGCCAGCACCGCTGGTGTTGTCGACGATCCAGCCGGCCGGCAGGCCGGCGACCGCCTGGCTCTCGCGCAGGATCATCTGCACGTCGGTGTTCGCGTTGTACGGCGGCCGCGCCAGGAACACGGCGACGTCAATGTGCGCATCGAGCCCGGTCGGGCCGAGCTGCGCGACGAACACGACGGTGCCGTCCTCGTTGATGGCAGGCTGCCCGCTGCTGAAGATCGCCTGGTAGATCTCGCCGGGGACGCCGGTCGGCGCCGGCTCGCCCTCGCGCGCGATGCGCGTGAAGCTGCCGCCGAGGGTGCCGGCGAAGATGGCCGTATTGTTGGTCGAGCCGCTGACGTTGCCGTTCTTCAGGTTCTGGGTGAACACGCAGCGACCGGTCAACCGCGACATCGCCACCTTGGACTGGGCGCTCGAGCCGACGGTGTCGTAGTCACAGCCCTCGGCCAGCGCCGGATTGGCGTCCGGAGCCGGGTCGCCTTCGCGCCAGACCAGCGACACCCCCGAGCCCGGCGTGTAGAGCATCATCGTCATGTCGTCGGCCGCCGTTGCCGGCGAAGTGCCGAGCGTCGTCGACAGCGGCTGGGTGACGAGCACGCGGCCCAGCTCGTCCATGCTGAAGTTGGACGAATCCAGCGTGCCGATCACCTGCGCGCCACCGTTGATCGGGTCGCCTTCGCGGATGCACCAGGTCAGCAGGCCAGCAGAGCCCGCGGGCAGTCCCCACAGGAGACCGTCGTCGTTCTGGCCGGAGATCGCGTCACCGGTCCCGGGCGTCAGATGCACGCGGCAAACGCAGACACCCGCCGAGTTGATGCCGGTGATGCCGAGGCCGCCGATGAGGTTGTTGCTCAGCGTCGCACCACCCGGAGCGATGTCGCCTTCACGCGCCAGGATCTGCAGCGGGCCGCCGACCGGGCCGCTGAGCAGACACGTGTCGTTGGCGGTGCCGCCGGTGCCCGCCAGCGACGTGCCGAACAGGATCAGGTCGTTCCGGGGGCTGAGCCGCGCCACGTCCCAGGACGTCGCCGAGTAGGTGACCGTGACGCCGGAGCCCATCGTGCCGGTGGGCTCGTTGGCCCCTTCCTGCAGCAGCAGCACGTGGTCGTCCTTGTGGCGACCGTAGAAGATCGCCTGATCGTTCGCGGTGGAGATGCCGGGCCCGGTCATCGTGCCGCGCCAGACCATGTTCCCGTTCAGATCCATGTTCGGGATGCTGGTCGCCGAGGACGCAGCGATGGTCACGCCCGGCAGGCTCGGCACCGCGTCGCCGGAGCCTTGCACGGCTTCCCCGTACTGCTGCAGAAGGCTCTGGGCTGCCGCCGTCGAGGCCGCGAATCCGAGTAGAAGGACGGTGAGAATGGGGATTCGCATGGATCGGTAAGAGGAAGGCTGGCGAGGGCTGGGAACCGGTTTGGCTGCCGCTCGGCAGGCGCCGTTTCCAGTCGAGCGGCCGGCCAAATCGGGCAATATCCGCGGCCCGACTGGCCGGCGACCAGACAGCGGCACGCGCGTCGAAGATGCGGTGGCGTGATGGCCTGCCTGCCGCCGCGTCCAGCAGCTGAGGTCGCCGCGCCGTCCCGCGCCGCGCTCGTCGCGTGCCCCGGCGATCGAATCGGCGGTCACCTCGCGACCAACCTCCGCGTGCACGACGCGGCGCGGCCGATGCCGCCGCGCCGGTTTCGCAGCGCAACCTGCCGGGCGCGGACGCGGAGCCCGAACTCGTCGAGTTCCTGTCGCGCGAACGCCAGGTCGAACAGCACACGCCGCCGGCCTTCCTGTGGCACACCCACGAAGACACGGCCGTGCGGGTGCAGAACAGTCGCGCGGGGCGACGAAGCCCTGTTGGCCAAGGCGCACCGCGGTTCACTTCACATCGACCCGCGCCTTCACCCCCGCGCTGCCGCGCACCGCGAACGAAACCTCGCCATGCCCGCCACCCACGACATCGAACAGGAGCCGCCACTCGCCCGGCGGCAACGCGATGTACACCGGATACGGCCGCAGCGGCATGCCCACGAGCTGCACCTCGCGATGCTCGAACTCGACGTCGTCGCTGCCGACGACCCGGAAGCTGCCGGCGGTCGCCGTCGTGTCCGCCGGTAGCCAGACCTCGAACTGGCACACCGCGCCGGCGCGCAGCGACAGCGACACCGTGGTGGGCTCACCTGTGCGCACGGCGGCACTACCTGCCAGCTTGCAGATGCCCTTGGCGTAGCCCGTGATCTCGTAGTCGCCAGGCGTCAGGTTGCCGGCGAGTGCCTGGTCGGCCAGGCCCGGCTCGACGAGGCTGCTCTTGGTGTCGCCGTTGCGGCGCAGGTAGAGCTTCGGTTGCACATCCTCGCAGCCAGCGCCTCGCTGCAGCACGATCTGCAGCGAACCCGCGGGCACCGTGCGCAGCACCCCGGCATCGACCACACCGGCCGGCGGCAGCTCGAGCCAATCGCTCTCGGCGAGCACGGTGCCGCCCTCGAGCACCACGATGCGGAACCGGCCCGGGTCGACCCGCTCGAACGTGTAGTCGCCTTCCTCGAGCTTGCCGTCGGTGCGGAGCCAGCGCTGGTCCGAGTGCAGTTCGATCTGCACCGCCGCCGGTTGTCGGATCCGCATGCCGGCATCGTCGACGCGCCCGACCACGCGGCCCGGAGCTTGTTCGACCGGCTTGTCGAACGGGGCCCGCAGCTCCACCAGCCCGCTGTTCGGCCGCAGCCCGCTGCGTTCGAGCTGCGGCGTGCCCGCCGGCGCATCCCAGTACTGCACCCGCAGCGTGTAGGTCGACGGCGACAGGCACAGGAACTCGAATCGGCCGTCGCTCGCGTTGGTCATCACGTGCTCGGTGTCGCCGGCTTCGTCCTTCAGGGTCAGGAATACGTCGCCCATCGGTTGCCCACCGCGGTAGAGCACGACGCCGGCGATGCGGTTGCCGTCGGCGAGCACCGGGTTCCAAGGCTGCCGCGCGCCGGGTTCGAGCTGCAGTTGCTCGCGCACGAACGCCACCGAGATGCCCGCTGGCCGCCGCGGGCGGCCTTTGGCGTCGAGCGGGGCGCCGCGCTGGGCGAACGCGTGCACCTGGCCGGCCGCGAGGCCGCGGAGCTCGAAGCGACCTTCGGCATCGGCGACGGTCTCGACATGGCCGAACACCTCGTCGTAGTCGATCTGACCGCCGGCGACGAAACTGGTGCCCGGCGAGCGGTCGTACGCCGAGACGATGGCGCGCGCCTCCGGGCTGCCCTGCTCGTTCCTGATCTGGCCATACAGCGTCGACGAGGCGGACAGCGCGACGTCGAGCGACGTCGTCGTTGCGGCCTGGATCGTCGCCGTGCCGCGCCAGATGCCGAATCCCTTGGCGCGCACCGCCACCGGCAGCTCGCCGATCGCGAGGCCCTGCAGCGCGAACGTGCCGTCGGCCGCGGTCACCGTCGTGCGCGACGACCAAGCCTCGATGATCTCCTCGCCGCGGTGATCGAGGAAGCGCGGGGCGCGCCCCGCGGCGACGAGGGCGCCTTGCACCGGCGCGCCTTGGCCGTCGTGCACGATCCCGACCAGGGCGCCGCCCTTCGGTCCGAGCACGAGCTCGACGCGCACCGGCGCCTTCTCGGTGTCGAGGTCTTCGAGGTCGACCAGCGGGCTCGGACCGTGGCCGTTGGCGAACGCCCCGAGCGAACGCTGCGCATTCATGGCTCTCCTGACGTTCGTGTGGGTGCCTGAGGACAATGACGCGCTGTGCGGCAT
>CAYMRG010000127.1:0-11066 GCA_964392555.1 uncultured candidatus Brocadiaceae bacterium | reverse complement strand
GACGTCGACTGCGTGCACCTGCACGGCACGGCGACGCAGGCCAACGACGCCACCGAGGCCCTCGGTCTGGTCGGCCTGTTCGGCGGCCGCACGCCGCCCGCGTTCGGCACCAAGGCGCAGACCGGCCACACGCTCGGCGCCGCCGGCGTGCTCGAGACGATCGCCGCGATCGCCGCGCTGCAACGCGGCGTGGCGCCGGCGAACGTCGCGCTGCACGAGCCCGACGTCGATCCCGGCCTCGACCTCGTCCGCGCACCGCGCCCGCTGCCGCGCGCGCGTCATGCCCTGAAGGTGGCGAGCGGCTTCGGCGGCGTGCAGGCCGCGGTGGTGCTGGCGACATGACCACCACGCCGATCGTCGTCGCCGTCGGCCATGTCGACGACCGCGAGGTCGCCGGTTCGCGCGGTGTCCGCGCCGCGTGGCGCGATCTCGGCACGACCGCGCCGGGCAACGGCCGCGCGCTGCGCACGATCTTCGGCCGCGCCGACGACACGTTCCGCCGCCTCGACCCGACCTCGCGGGCCCTGGTGCTCGCCGGCGAAGCCGCCGGCATCGCCGACGCGTTGCCCGCGGCCGAGCGCGGCGACGCCGCGCTGGTCGTCGCGACCGAACTCGGCTGCCTCGACGCCGACCTGCAGTTCGCGCGCAGCCTCGGCACCGCGATGTGCGACGCGCCGGTGTTCCCCTACACGCTGCCGAGCACGTGCCTCGGCGAGATCGCGCTGCGGCTCGGTCTGCGCGGGCCGTCGCTGTGCCTGTCGGTGCCGCCGGGCGCCGACGGCCAGGCGTTCGCCGAGGCCGCGCGGCTGCTGGCGACCGGCGAGGCGCGGTTCGCCGTGGTCGCCACGGTCGAGGTGCTGGTCCAACCGCACCGCGACGTCACGCCGCGCTGCCGCGCGGTCGTCGCCCTGGCGGCGCACGCCGACGCGGGCCTGCCGGCGATCGCGCCGTGGCCGCTGGCGACGGACGACGCGTTCGGCACCCTGGTGCGCGCGTGGGCCGCAGCGCGGTGAGGCCCGCCGCGCCGACGTGAAGCGCGGCCTACGCGAAGTCCAGCAGCACCTTGAGCACGCCCTTCTGCCCGGCGCGGGCGAACGCGGCGACGCCGTCGACGAGCGGGAAGCGCGCGGCGATCAGCGGGCGCACGTCGACCGTGCCGCGCGCCAGCGCGTCGAGCGCCGGCGCGAACCGACCGCAGCGCGAGCCGATCAGGCGCTGCTCGGCGACCACCAGCGGGCTCAGGTCGATCGTCGTCGGGCGCTCGGTCGTCGTCTTCAGCACGATCGCGCCACGCGGCGCGACCATCGGCAGCAGACGCGGCAGCACGTCGGCGTTGCCCGACGCCTCGACGGCGAGCGCGAACGGCGCGACGTCGGCGGGCGACGCGCTCGCGCCCGTTCCCGCGCCATCGAACCAGCCGACGACGTGCGCGATGCCAGCCGGCAGCCACGCCGCGCGTTCGGCGTGTCGACCGGCGAGCGTGACGTCGGCGCCGCGGCTCTGCAGCGCCAGCGCGCACAGCAGGCCGAGCTTGCCGTCGCCGACCACCAGCGCGCGCGTGCCGGGTGCCAGCGGCACGTCGTCGGCGATGTGCAATGCGGCGGCGAGCGGCTCGGCGAACGTCGCGACGTCGTCGTCGACGCCGTCGGGTACCGCGAGCAGGTTGCGATCGGGAAGCAGCAGCCGTTCGGCGAACGCGCCCTGCAGGCCGACGATGCCGAGCACCGTGCGCGCTTCACAGTGGCGCGGGTCGCCGCCCAGGCAGCGCGCGCACGCCCCGCAGCCCGCGTTGATCTCGCCGACGACGCGCCGTCCGGCGAACGGCCCGTCGAGCGCCACACCGACGAACTCGTGCCCGGGCACGCCTTCGAACCCCATGTAGCCGCGCGCCAGCGCCTGGTCGGTGGCGCAGATGCCGGCGCGGCGCACCTGCACGCGGCTCCAGCCGGGCCGCGCGACCGGTTCCGGCAGATCGTCGCGCAGCCGCAGGTCGCCGCGCTGCAGCCAGAGACCGCGCATCAGCCGATCTCGCCCGGGCCGGTGCCGACCCGCAGCAGGTCGAACTCCGGCACGACGCCGTAGCGGGCGCGGTAGGTCTCGGCGACGCGGCGACCGACCATCGTCGACGCCCCGGGCCGCAGCAACGCGATCGCGCAGCCGCCGAAGCCCGCGCCCGTCAGCCGCGCGCCGAACACGCCGTCGCAGGCGCGTGCCGCGTCGGTGATCACGTCGAGCTCTTCGCAGCTGACCTCGTAGTCGCTGCTGGTCGAACGATGGCTCGCGTCGAGCTGGGCGCCGAGCCGCTGGTAGTCGTGTTCGCGCAGGCCGATCACGCCCTCGCGCGTCCGCTCCATCTCGGTGACGACGTGGCGCGCGCGGCGGTAGAGCAGCTCGTCCATCGCATCGCGGCTCTGCTCGAGGTCGACCAGCGTGTAGGCGGCGAGGTGCGGCAGGTCGCGAACGTGCGTGCGCAGCAGCTCGTGCGCGGTCGCGCACTGGGCGACGCGTTCGTTGAAGCCGGTCTTGGCGAGCAGGCGCGGCTTCTTGGTATCCATGACCAGCACCTCGCACGCCGACGGGTCGAACGGCACGTGCTCCCAGCGCGGCCCCGCGCAGTGCAGCAGCAGCACCTGGCCGGCGCGGCCGAGCGCCGACGCGAACTGGTCCATGATGCCGCAGCGGACCCCGACGAAGCCGGTCTCGGCGCGGTGCGCGATCATCGCGATCTGCTGGCGTTCGAGGCGTGTGTCGTGCAGCGCGTCGAGCGCGATCGCGGTGACGATCTCGATCGCCGCCGACGACGACAGCCCGGACGCCATCGGCAGGTCGCCGCCGAACACCATCTCGACGCCGTGGGCGAGCCCGGTGCGCTGCTGGAAGCCGTGCCAGACGCCGAGCGGGTAGCCGCCCCACGCCCAGCCGGGCCGGGTGCGGGCGCCGACGTCGGCGACGGCGACGTCGACGACGAGCCGCTGGTCGAGGCTGCGCAGCGCGATCAGGCCGTCGTCGCGCAGCCGCGCCGCCGCGTAGATGCCGCGGTCGACCGCCATCGGCAGCACGTCGCCGCCGTTGTAGTCGAGGTGGGCGCCCAGCAGGTTGATGCGGCCGGGCGCGAAGAACAGGCGCGGCGGGCCGCCGCCGAACTCGCTGCGGAACCGCTCCTCGACGGAGTCGAGCAGGCGATGGCGGGGTCTTTCGATCATGATGACGGGCCGCGAACGACCGAGGCAGCCGCCGCGACATCGAACTGGAGCCGCCGGAGCGGTGCAACTGCGCGAGGTCGTTGCGGCGGCGATGGCGCCGGAACTTCACGGCCCTGGCCAGGGAGGCCGTAACGCACCGGTTCGCGGATGCTATATCGTTCCCTGAACACGATGGACCGCAATCCCAAGTCGCCCGTCCCGCTCCTCGTCCCGTGGCTGCTGCTCGGCCTCGTGCGCGCGCAGGAACCGGCGACCCAGGCCCCCGCCGCACCGGCTCCCGCCGCCACCAAACCCCACTTCGTCGTCCGCCACTACCCGCAGGACAGCGCCGCGGTGATCGCGGTGGTCGGCGACCGTTCGCTGACGCTCGGCGAGCTGGTCGATCACATCACCGAGGTCCACTACCCCGCGTTCCGCGACGGCCTGATCAAGCAGGAGACGATCCAGGCCATGCTGCAGTCGGACCTGATCGCGCCGTGGGTGCGCCACTTCGCCGACCTCACGGCGCTGCACCAGGCGCACCCCGACGTCGACGCGGCCAAGCTGAAGCACGCCCAGAGCGAAGCGCTGCGTGCCGCCTTCCAGCGCCGGCTCGACGTGGTCGTCGAACAACGGCGCGCCGCCGGTCGCCCGGAGGTCACGCAGCAGACGATCAACACGATGCTGGCGCAGTTCCAGCTCGAGCAGGGCCTGTCGTGCGAGGTGCAGGGCTTCCTCGACTACCTCGAGCCCGGCGAGTTCAACCGCCTCCAGCTGCAGAACTTCTTCAACGACAACGCGCGCTTCTTCGGCAGCACGGCGCAGATCGCGCACATCCTGATCCAGAACCGCGATGGCGGCACCGGCATCCTGCTCGACGACGAAGGCCTCGCCCGCGCCAACGCGCGACTCGCCGACATCAAGGCGCGTCTGCGGCCCGACGGCTCCAACTTCGCGGCGGTCGCCACCAACTACTCCGACGACCAGCGCACCGCGCGC
Organism: uncultured candidatus Brocadiaceae bacterium; assembly: GCA_964392555.1. Classification (GTDB taxonomy): domain Bacteria; phylum Planctomycetota; class UBA1135; order UBA1135; family UBA2386; genus CAYMRG01. The sequence continues at coordinate 6,885 of CAYMRG010000127.1, read as the reverse complement.
GACGGCGGCGTGCTCGGCAACGTCAAGCGCTTCGACGACCGTCTGCCGACGATGCTCTGCCGCGCCGCCTGGTCGCTGCGCGACGGCGAGGTCAGCGACGTCGTCGAGTCGCAGTACGGCTGGCACATCATCAAGCGCCTCGGCTTCGACACGCGCGTCTACATGCTGTTCACCGACGACGCGATCCCGCTGGTCCGCGTCGCGATGCAGCGCAGCCGGCAGGAGCAGTTCCTGATCGACGCCCGCCAGCAGGCGAAGGTCAAGCTGCTGATGTGACGGCGGGCGCGGTCAGCGCCACTCGCGCCGTTCAGGTGGTGGCAGCCCGTTCAGGTGGTGGCAGCCCGTTCAGGTGGTGGCAGCCAACGTCCACCAGACCAGCACCCAGAACGGGTTGACGATCGTCCACAGGATCGCCCAGGCGCGGAACGGCTGCTTGCGCGTCTTGTGCCGGAACCACGCGATCGCCAACCACGCGCCGACCCAGCCGGTCCAGAAGACGAACCACAGCAGTGTGCGCTCGCGGACGCGGCGCGCACCGGGGCGCCCGGCCCGCCACTTGTCCCAGCCGAACACCGCGAACGCCGCGACGTTGACGACCGCGACCAGCGACCACCACAGCTGCGTCATCGCCGCGATGATGCGGTGACGGCCGCCCGTTGGCAACGCGCGCGGCAGCGACCCAGGCCCGGCGAACCCGCCCGTGATACGCTTCCGCCGCCCCGCCCATGACGGTCACCGCCCACGACGTCGCCACCGCCGCCGACGAGATCCAGGCCCACGTGCTGCACACGCCGACCGTCCCCGCGCCGAAGATCGGCGAGGCGCTCGGCCTGACGCTGTTCCTGAAGCTCGAGAACCTGCAGATCACGGGTTCGTTCAAGGATCGCGGCAGCTGCCGCAAGCTGCAGCGCCTGGCCGGCCACAAGCCGACCGGCGGCGTGATCGCCGCCTCCGCCGGCAACCACGCGCAGGGCGTCGCCTACCACGCGCGTCGGCTCGGCCTGCCGGCGACGATCGTGATGCCGAAGACGACGCCGTTCTCGAAGGTCGAACGCACCGAACACCTCGGCGCCAGCGTCGTCCTGCACGGCGACTCGGTCGCCGAGTCGTACCAGCACGCCCAGGGCATCGCCGCAGCGACCGGCCTGGTGCTGGTGCACCCCTACGACGATCCCGACATCGTCGCCGGCCAGGGCACGGTCGCGCGGGAGATGCTGGCGGACGTGCCCGACCTGCAGACGCTGCTGGTGCCGATCGGCGGCGGCGGGCTGATGGCCGGGATGGCGCTGTGGGCGCGCCACGTCCGCCCCGACCTCGAGCTGATCGGCGTGCAGACCGAACTGTGTCCGTCGATGCGCGCGCGGATCCGCGGCGAACCGATGCCGCCGCTGCGCACGCACACGCTGGCCGACGGCATCGCCGTCAAGGTGCCAGGCGAGATCACCGGCGAGATCCTCGCCCGCCTCGTCGACGACGTCGTGCTCGTTCGCGAGGAGGACATCGAGCACGCGGTGCAGCTGCTCGCCTCGCAGCAGAAGGTCGTCGCCGAAGGCGCCGGTGCGGTGACGCTCGCGGCGCTGCTGCGCAGCCCGGCGCGCTTCGCCGGCCGCCGCGTCGGCGCGGTCGTCAGCGGCGGCAACATCGACCGGCGGCTGCTGTCGACGGTGCTGCTGCGCGGGCTGAAGCGCGACGGCAAGATCGCCAAGCTGAAGATCACGATCCGCGACGTTCCCGGCGTGCTGGCCCACGTCACCGAGATGATCGGCGCATCCGGCGCCGACATCATCGACATCGAGCACCAGCGGCTGTTCAACCACGTCGCCTCGCGCGAGGCCGAGCTGGACGTCGTCATGGAGACGCGCGGCGTCGCCCACGTCGAGGCGATCCTCGAAGCGCTGCGCCGCGAAGGCTTCACCGCGCAACAGCTGTGATGCCCGCGCCGACGCCGGAGCCGTCGGGTCCCGTCGAACGCGCCGCGCGCTACCAGGATCAGCTCGACCGCGACCATCGCAAGCAGCGCGGCGTCTGGTTCACGCCGATGGCGCTCGCCCTGCCGACCGCGCATCGCGCGCTGGCGCCGCTGCTCGCCGACCGCGGCGACCAACCGCTGCGCATCTGCGACCCGGCGGTCGGTGGCGGCACGTTCCTGCTCGCGGCGCTGCAGGTGCTGACCGCCGCGGGCGAACGGCCCGAGCGGGCCGGCCGTGGCCTGTGCGGCCTCGATCTCGACGCGACCGCGGCGAACCTCGCGGCCGAAGCGCTCGCCGCGGCCGGCGCGCCGGCGACCGACGTGCGCGCCGGCGACGGTCTGCTCGAGCTGACGCCCGGCACGTTCGACGCCGTGCTGACCAACCCGCCGTGGACGACGTTGCAGGCCGACGCCGCGGCTCCGGCGCGCGTCGCCGCGCTGCGGCCACGGTTCCGCCACCAGGGTCGCGGCAAGCTCTACACCTACCGCCTGTTCATCGAGCGCGCCTGGCAGCTGCTGCGCCCCGGCGGCCGCTTCGGGCTGATCGTGCCGGCGAGCCTCTGGTTCGACCGCGACGCCGAGCCGCTGCGCCGCCTGCTGCTCGACGAATGCCGCTGGGAATGGCTGTTCGGCTTCGAGAACCGCAAACGCCTGTTCGCGATCGACAGCCGGTACCGCTTCGCCGCGATCGTCGGCACGAAGGGCGGCCGCACGCGCAGCGTGCGCGTCGCGTTCGCCCGCACCGACGCCGCCGACTGGGCCGTGCCGCAGCCGCCGCACGTCCGCTACGGCCGCCGCGTGCTGGCGCGTCTGAGTCCGCGCGGCGGGACGTTCGTCGAGTGCGAGGAACCGCGCGACCTGGCGCTGCTGGCGCGCATGGCCCACCGCGGCCGGCCGCTGCTCGGCGCCGGCGGGCCGTTCGACTGGCGGCAGGGCGATTTCAACATGACCGGCGATCGGTCGCAGTTCGTGCCGCGCGACGCGGCGGAACGCGCCGGCTACCGGCGCGACGACGACGCCGTCTGGCGCTGCGCCGGCCGCGAGGACCTGCTGCCGCTCTACCAGGGCGCGATGGTCTACGACCTGCACCCCAACGTCGCCGCGCACGCCGGCGGCACCGGGCATGCGACGCGCTGGGTCGCGCCGGCGGATCCCGCCGAGCTCCGTCCCGTGTTCCTGGTCGCCGCCGCGCCGTGGCGCGCGACCGCCGCTCGCCGCCCGCCGGCGCGGCTGGTGCTGCGCGCGCTGTCGAATGCGAGCAACGAACGCACCGCGGTCGCCTGCCTGCTGCCCGACGTGCCGTGCGGCAACTCGCTCGGCGTGCTGACGCCGCGCGCGACCGCCGCGCCGCTGCGCCAGCTCGCCGCCGGCGCCGCGATGCTCGGCTCGCTGCCGTTCGACTGGGCGCTGCGACAACGCCTGTCCGGCACCAACCTCAACCGGTTCGTGCTCGAGGACTGCGTGCTGCCACCGTGCGACGCCGCAACCGAGCGCGAGCTGGCGCGGCTCGCGCTGGCGCTGTGCGCCGTGCTGCCGTGGCACGGCGAGCTGTGGCGGATCGCCGCCGGCGAAGGCTGGCTGGCCGACGACGACCGCCCCGCCGGCGACGCGCAACGCCGCCGCGACCTGAGCACGCGCATCGACGTGCTGGTCGGCAACGCGTTCGGCCTGACCGCACGCGACGTCGCGCGGATCACGCGCGACTGCGATGCGCCTGCCGCCGCCCTGCGGCGCCAGCGCGCGCCCGAGCGGGATCCCCGCGGCTTCTGGCGGATCGATCGCACGCTGCCGGCGGCCGAGCGGCGGCCCAACCGCTGGCGGGCCGCCGTCGCACCCGGCGTCGCCGCACCCCGCTGAACGTCGCCATCCTGCACACAGCGGACCGGCCGACGACAACGCGCCCGCGTCCCATTCCGAGACCGGCGGCTCAACCTGCATCTGCCGGCGGTCGAAGCAGGAAACCCAGGGGTGCCATGACGATCCACGAACCAGACCGCCGGAATCCTGACGAACGAGGGGTCGCCCTGATCGTCGCCCTGTTCTTCACGATCGTCGTCGCCGCGACGGTCGCGGTCGGCGCGCTCAGCCTGCACGCGCACCGCATCGAGACGCAGACCGCGTTCCTGGCCGACACCCAGGCGCTGCAGACCGCGCGTTCGGGTCTGTCCGACGCGCTCGGCTGGCTGCGCCGCCAGACGTCGCAGCCGGTGCTGAACTTCCACCCGGTGCTCGACCCGCTGGCCGATCCGCCGATCTACGACACCCTCGACGAGGACATCGGCATCGTCCGCGAGTTCAAGATCACCGGCGACATCTGGGCGCGCTACGAGGTGTGGAAGGACTGGCCGACCGATCCCGACAGCGAGCGCCTCGCGCTGCGCCAGCGCTACCGCTGCCAGGACATCTCGATCATGCGTGGCTCGCCGAGCAACGGCGCGGTCTGGCAGCTGCGCAGCGTCGGCTACGTCTACCTGCGGCGCGACGACTCGGTGGCCTACGACCAGCCGCCCAACCGCGTGCTCGCCAGCGAGTTCATCGGCACCGAGGCGCGCCGCCTCGTCCTGAACCTGCCGGGCCAGGCGGCGGTCAATGTCGACGACGGCAACGGCTGCCACATCAACACCAACGGCCGCATCTACGGCGGCGCGACCGCGGCCGGCATCTACTACCCGCAGGGTACCGGCACGCCGACCACCGGTCCGGCCGGCGACATGCGCGTCACGGGCACCCCGTCGCTCGCGCCGACGACCAACTACGACGGCAGCTTCGAGACGATGTTCGGGCTGACGCTCAGCGAGCTGAAGGCGATGGCGGACTACGTGCTGGTCGACACGACCGGCCTGCCGAACCCGATCCTCGGCACGCCGCTGATCGTCATCGAGGGCTCGTCGATCCAGTTCGACGCGTCGCACCCGCTGTCGGGCAACGGCATCGTCATCTGCATCGGCAACGTGCAGATCCAGAATGGCAGCAATTCGAACTTCTCGGGCCTGCTCTACGTCGACGGCAACCTGACGATGCGCGCGCCGTCGGAGATCCGCGGCGCGGTCGTCTGCTCCGGCAACATGACCATCCAGGGGCAGCCCGACTACGCGACGGTCTTCTACGACCAGGGCGCGCTCGACGCGCTGCAGCAGGCGTTCGGCAGCTACAACTTCTCGAACACGCGCCAGCTGCCGCGCCGCTCGGCGCACTGAGCCGCGCTTCCCCGGCGACACCTGGTGGGAGCAGTCTCGCCCACCCGGGCGGCCCCGCTCACAGGTAGGTGAACGGCAGCGTCGTCTGGCAGCCGTTGGGATTGGTCACGCGCAACGTCGCCGGGCCAGGCGTGCCCGGCGGCGTGGTGCCGATGATCGAACCGTTGGTCTGGCTGGTGATCGTCATCGGCACGCCGTTGAAGGTCACCGACGCGCCGCCGAGGAACTGGCCGGCGAGGATCATCAGCGTGCCGCCGGCGGCCGGGCCGCTGGTGATCGTCTGCGTGGTGATCACGGGCGTGCCGTTGATCACGCGCTGGACCGCGCTGGTGCCGAGGTTGGCGACCAGCAGTTGGGCGTCGCACGGCGCACCGATCGGCATCGGGAACGTCGCCTGCGTCGAGCCCAGGACCGTCACCGCGACGGGCACGCCCGCGACCGCCGCGAGCATCCCGGGTCGGAAGTCCGAGCCGACCAGCGCGACCGTCTGGCCGGGCAGCGGCGACTGCGGCACGACGTTGGTGATCGTCGGCGGCGGCAGCGCCACGGTGCGCAGCAGCACGGCGTTGGTCGCGGCGAAGCGCGCCGTCGGATCGACCACCATCACGCCCTGCAGGGTGACGTCGACGAGCGCCTGGACGCCCGGGATCGGCAACGTCCACGGCGCCGGCCCCGCGAACACCACGCCACCGATGCCGAACGAGTCCGCCAGCAGCACGGTCGGCGCCGACGGTTCGAACGGCGACGGCGTGAAGCACAGGCTGCCGTTGCCGGCGCCGAGCGGCACTTCGTTGGCCAACGCCGGCAGGCCGACGTGGCCCCACAGCGCGAACATGCCGACCGGGAACGTCGTCGCGCCGCCGGGCGGCGCATCGAGCGAGAGCGTGAACGGCTGGCCGTAGCCGACCTCGACGACGCGATCGACACCGGCGTTGCCGTCGATGCGCAGCGCGGCGTGGACGCCGCCGGCGCCGTTCGGGATCGCGCCGACGCCGCACGGCCCGAATGCATCGGTGACGTGGACCACCGGCTGCGGCCAGATGCCGACGCGGCCGAACTGGTCGTGCACCGCGACGTCGAGGATCGCGTCGCCGGCGTCGACGTTGCCGGTCATCGTGAACGTGTAGCTGCCGTTCGGCTGCGGCACGGGCGCACCCAGCGTCACGCCGGTGACGGTGCTGCCGCTGCGCAGTCCGACCGTGATCGGCAGCGAGTTGCCGAGCGGGTTGCCCTGCGCGTCGCGCAGCACCACCGTGCCGGTCACCGTGTCGACGCCGTTGGCGCGCAGCGTCGGGCTGCTCATCGTCACCGTCGACGTGTAGTGGTCTGGGCGGCCGACCTGGTCGGCGACCCACTGCGCGTAGAGCGTCTGCAGCGTCAGGATCGGATCCGGCGAACTGGCCTGCTGGTTGGCGATGTTGAGGTCGAGCCAGTAGTCGCCACCGCCGCAGCCGCCGACACCGTTGCACGGCACGTCGACGTCGCTCGGCCGGCTCCAGATCATCAACGCGATGTGCGAGGCCTTGGTGAAGCTCGGCGGCGGCGAGCCGCACGAGGTCGGCGCCGTCGCCGAGCACGAGCAGCGGCCGTCGCCGCCCATGTTGCGCGCGGCCAGCATCGCCGCCATCAGCTTGTCGCCGAGCGTGCCGGGCGTGTTGAGCAGCGCCTGTTCGGCCAGCGTCACGACCGGCTGCCCCGTCAGCACGTTGCCCTGGATCG
>CAYMRG010000126.1:0-11112 GCA_964392555.1 uncultured candidatus Brocadiaceae bacterium | reverse complement strand
CAGGACGCGCTGATCTACTACTCCCGCGTTTCCTCGCGTGGCGAGCGGATTCGCCTTCGGCGAGCGGGAGTAGTAGTCGCCCCTGGAGACGGCAGCGTGCCTGCGGCCCCGTCTGGCGGCGCGTAGCGCCGCGCAACCTTTGGTTGCGGCCGCAGGACACGCTGTGGGACCGGCGGCTACCGGCGCGCGGCGTCGTGCTACGAACCGTTCGCGACGTCGGCCGCGTTCGACCTCGCCGGCGCCTCAGTGTCGCTGCTGCAGTCTCGCCACGGCTACGTGGATCGCGGCACCGGGGCCGGATCTGGCGCCGTTCGGCGCCGGCGGCACCAGCGCACTGGTCGACATCCACGCCTCGATCGGCAACCTCACCGGCAACTTCGTGGGCGCGGACGGCAAGTCGCTGACCCTGGCGATCCCCAACCAGACCAACCTGATCCGGCCGTCAATGCGTTGGAGGCGGAGCCGAGGAACAGACCAGGAGCCACACGGCGACCACGGTGCCTGCCGTGAACGCGCAGGTCCCCGGCGGACGCGCACCGCGCCGGCCTCGCCGTCACGTCACGGTCATGGTGGAGAGCCCCAGCGCGACAAGAAGGCGCAGCAAACCACGCTGGCTGGCCGGAGACCGCCGCGGCGGAGGTATGACTTCCGCCATGGCAAAGGCCACCACCTGCCTGACCGAGCAGCTCGGCCTCAACGCCGCCGAGATCCAACGGCGCAGAGAGCTCAGCGGCCTCACCGACGAACGGCTTCGGCACCTCGCCCGCCACGAACAGACTCTTCACCAGGCTTTCACGCGGGCGCTCGATGCGTTCTACCCCCTGCTGCAATCCCAGCCCGATCTGGCAGGGTTCGTGGCGGACCCGCAGCGGGTGGCGCGCCAACGCGCCGCCAACGAGATCCACCTGCGTGGTCTGACCAGCCCCGTGATCGATGCCGGCTACGTCGAGTCGCGACTGCGCGTCGGTGCGATGCATCACCAGATGCGGGTCATGCCGCAGGCATACCTGTGCTCCCTCGCCCCGCTGCTCGACGACGCGATCCAGGAATTGCTTTCATCGGGCGCGACGGAGGATGCCCTGACGCTGCTCGATCGGGCGCTGTTCGACGCCGCGCTCGCGCTCGATGCCTACGGGATGCGGTTGGACAAGGAGATGCGGAGCGGCACCGCCGAAGCCCGGCCGGAGGAGATCGCCAACGCCCCATCCACGGTGGGCGCCAGCCCGACTGCGCAACCCCAACGCATGCGGGAGCGCCTCTCCGTAGGCGGTTCGGACGCACGTCGACGGTTCCTCGAACTCGATGCCGACCGGATCGCTCGGCTCGCGCGGATGCGGCCGACGGCAGCCGAGCGACTGCCGACGGTGCTCGATGAGTTCTACCGGTTCATCCGCTCGAACCCGGAGATCTCGAAGCTCGTCCCCGACGACGCGATCGAGACACTCCGGACCCAGGTCCGCACGTTCTGGCTCGAGATGTTCGGCGGCGACTACTCCCTGCCCTACGCGGCATCGCGCAAGCGGGTCGGCATCGTCCACGAGCGCATCGGCCTGTCGCCGTCCTGGTATCTCGCCGGCGTCACGCGTCAGGCCCGCGGCCTGTTGGGCGCGATCGTCGCCGCCGACCCCGCGCAAGCGGCAGCCAACGCGAGCGCTTTCCTGCGCGCGCTCCTGTTCGACCTGTCGTTCACCGTCGACGCCTACATGGACTGCCGCGCCGACTCCGTCCTGCGGACGGATGGCTACGCGGTGCGCCTGCTCGCCACCCTGACCACGGGCGTCGCCATCCTCGACGAGCACGATCGCATCCTGACCGTCAACGAGAGCATGGTGGGCTTGCTCGGCGTCGATCCAGGCATGCTCCACCAGATGCCGATCCAGGCGGCCATGCCGCTGCCCGAACTCGCGCGGCTGCTCACCTTGCTCGAGCAGAATCCCGAGGAACGAGCCTCGATGCTGGCCAGGTCCGCGGGGCGCCATCTGCGGCTCACGGCCTTCCGCCTGTCACAAGAGGGTTCGGGCACCTCCGCGATCGTCGTGGACGACGTGACGGAACTGACCCGGATCGGTGCGAGGATCGACGTCGAAGCATCCGAAGAGGCGGCGCTGATCGCCGCCGTTCCGGACGTCCTGTGGTCGGCCGAGCTGCCCCACTGGACCGTGCTGTCGATGAGCCATCAGGCTCGCCAGATCCTGGGCCGCGACCAGCTCCAGCTGCTGGGTCGGCCAGATCGCTTCCTGGCAGCGATCCACGACGAGGACCGCGATCGCTTCCAGCAGGTCTTCTCGCGCCTGGCGCCAGGCGATACGGACGAGCTCGAGCACCGCCTCGTGCGCCCGGATGGCACCGTGATCTGGGCACACACCCGCGCCAACGCATGCCGCGGCGACGACGACCGCATCCTGCTCGCCGGAGCGACCCGCGATGTCGACGTATTGCACAAGGAACGTGACCTGCGCACGCGGTCGATCGGCCAGCTCGCCGGCGGCATCGCTCACGAGCTCAACAACGCCCTGACGGTGGTGTTCGGTGAGCTGCAGTTGTTCCAGATGTCCCCCGAGGCGAAGGACCAGGCCGACGGACTCGAACGGTCCCTGAACGCCTGCCGGCGCATGTCGCGATTGACGCGTCACCTGCTCGCGCTGGCGCAGCGCCAGGTCTTGCATCCCCAGAACCTCGATCTGGTGGCCGCGCTGCGTGACCTCGAACCGACCGTGGCCGCGCAGCTTGGCAGCGGCTGCACGGTCGAACTCGTCACGCCGGATGTCGACTGCTCGATCCGGATCGACCGCATGCAGTTCGAGAACGCGCTCGTGCAGCTTGCGGCCAACGCCGGCGAAGCCATGCCTGCAGGTGGCCGGCTGCGGCTGGTCGTCTCGCCCGCCGAGGATCGCTGGGTCGGCCTCGAGGTGATCGACGATGGAGTCGGCATGCCCGCCGAGGTGCTGGCCCGCGCCACCGAACCGTTCTTCAGCACGCATCGCGGCGGTGCCCGCGGCCTGGGCCTGGCGATGGTGCAGGGTTTCGTCGCGCAATCCGGAGGCGAATTGGCCATCGACAGCGCGCCGGGCAAGGGCACGCGCGTGAGCCTCAGGCTGCCGCGCAGCGGCATTGCAGCAGCCAGGCCGCGCCGTGTGGGGCTGCCGCGGCAACCGACGCTCTTGATCGTCGAGGACGATCCGGACATCGCCTTCGTGGTGTCGCGTATCGCCTCGGCCCTCGGCCTGCGGACCATCTCGGTCAGCTCGGCCGAACAGGCCTTGGCCTTGCTGGGCCGCGAACCGATCGACGCCATGTTCTCGGACATCGCCCTGGGCGCTGGCATGGACGGGATCGCGCTCGCCGATCGGGTACGCGAAGGGCACCCGGAGTTGCCCATCCTGCTGACGAGCGGTTACGCGGAAGGGTTGTTCGAAGGCGACTCCACGTCACTGCGGCATCCCTTCCTGGCAAAGCCCTTCACCGTCGAGCGCCTCCACCAGGTGCTCGCTGAACTGCTGCCCGCCCAACGCGACGGGTGATCGACCCTCGCACCCGGCCGAGTCGCCGGGTACGAACGCCCCATGGCAACGACGCGCGCCGGAGCGTTCCCGTTCCTGACCTGCCTGCTCGCCGCGTGCGCCAGCCCGCCGCCGCGCGCGGCCGCGGGCGGCCCGCCGAACGTCGTCGTGATCTACATCGACGACATGGGCTACGCCGACATCGGGCCGTTCGGCAGCACGGTGCCGACGCCAAACCTCGACCGCATGGCGCGCGAGGGCATGCGCTTCACGGACTTCGCGGTCTCGTCGCCGGTCTGCTCGGCATCGCGCGCGGCGCTGCTGACCGGCTGCTACCACCGGCGCGTCGGCATCAGCGGCGCGCTCGGCCCCAACGCGCAGATCGGCATCTCGGACCAGGAGACGACGATCGCGCAGCTCTGCAAACAGCAGGGCTACGCGACCGCGTGCTTCGGCAAGTGGCACCTCGGCCACCAGCCGAAGTTCCTGCCGCTGCAGCACGGCTTCGACGAGTACTTCGGCCTGCCCTACAGCAACGACATGTGGCCGCTGCACCCGGCCTACGCGCACCTGCCGAGCGAGGCCGAACGCCGCAAGCAGGGCTACCCGGCGCTGCCCCTGATCGAGGGCAACGCGGTCGTCGACGCCGAGGTGACCGGCGACGACCAGAAGATGCTGACGACGTGGTACACCGAGCACGCGGTGTCGTTCATCGAACGGCACGCGGACGGGCCGTTCTTCCTGTACGTGCCGCACAGCATGGTGCACGTGCCGCTGTTCGTGTCCGACAAGTTCGCCGGCAAGAGCGGCCGCGGCCTGTTCGGCGACGTCGTCATGGAGATCGACTGGTCGGTCGGCCAAATCCTCGACGCGCTGCGGCGGACCGGCGTCGACGGCAACACGCTCGTGCTGTTCACGTCCGACAACGGCCCGTGGCTCAGCTACGGCGACCACGCCGGTTCGGCGGGGCCGCTGCGCGAGGGCAAGGGCACGACGTTCGAGGGCGGCGTCCGCGAACCGACGATCGCGCGCTGGCCCGGCCACGTGCCGGCCGGCACGACGTGCAGCGAGTTCGCGTCGACGATCGACGTGCTGCCGACGATCGGCAGGCTGATCGGCGCGCGCCTGCCCGATCACAGGATCGACGGCCTCGACATCTCGCCGTTGCTGCTCGGCGAGCCCGGCGCGCGGTCGCCGCACGAGGCGTTCTACTGCTACTACGCCGGCGGCCAGCTGCAGTCGGTGCGCGACGCACGCTGGAAGCTGCACCTGGCGCACGGCTACGCGACGCTGGGCGGCAAGCCCGGCGGCCACGCCGGCAGCCCGGCGCCGTACGCGAACGCGCAGATCGACCAGAGCCTGTTCGACCTGCAGAACGATCCCGGCGAGACGACCGACGTGGCCGCGGCCAACCCCGAGGTCGTGGCGCGACTGCTCGGCTTCGCCGAACGCGCGCGCGAGGATCTCGGCGACACGCTGACGAAGCGCACCGGCAACGGCATCCGCGGCCCGGGCAAGCTGCAGCCTGGCGACGCCGAACTGCATTGGTGAACGGTGCCGAGCGCGCGACTGCGGCGCGCGGTCGATTCCGGGAGGCAGGCAAGGGATCCCGCGCCGGTTCGGCTCGTCGCCACTGCGGCGGTGATGCCGGCTTGGTAGAGTCGACGCTGCCATGTCGCCGACCCCCCGCCGCATCGCCTCCCTCGCCACGTCGCTCGCCCTGTCCGCCCTGCCGGCACTCGCCCAGCAGGGTACTGGCCGCGAGCGGTTCGTTCCCGGCCCCACGGCCTTCCACTTCGCCATCGACGACCTGCCGGCGCTGCTCGCCGGCACCGCTGGCACGCCGCTCGGCAAGCTGTTCGCCGAACCCGACGTCGCCGCGGCGCTCGCGGCGATGCTCGCGGAACGCGACCGACGCGTCGCCGCCGAGCTCGCGATCGGCGACGAGCTGATCGCGCTCGAACCGCACGCACTCGGCCGCACCGAACTGATCGCACGCGCGCTCGATGTCGCGGGCTGGCGGAGCCTGAAGAGCCTCTCGCGGCTCGCCCAGATCGATCCGAGCGACGGCGAACGCTGGCGCACCCACGACGTGCTGCTGGTCGAGCCCGCGGACGGACACGAGGCGGCCCTGGTCACCGCGTTCGACGCCGCCTTCAAGGACCTGCAGGCGCGCGTCGGCGGCGACGCCAAGGGTGAGCAGACGATCGACGGCCACGCCGCCGTGGTGCTGCCCGACAACGCCGACGCCGCGGAGTTCAGCGCGCAGCGCAACGGCACCTGGTACCTGCACCTGCCGGGCCAGCTCGCGCTCGGCACCGGCAAGCCGGCGGAACGCGGCGCGTGCAGCGCGGTCACCGCGCCGGCGCCCGGCGTGACGATCGCCGCGGCCGTGCAGACCTTCCTGGGTTTCAGCGAGCCGAACGATGAGGTGTCGGCCGCGATGCAGGCGATCGGCCTCGATCACTGCACGCAGATCGGCTGGGCGCTGCACCAGACCGGCGCTCTCGTGCAGACCGAGGTGACGGCGGCGCTCGACGGCAAGCCGGGCGGCATCCTCGGCGCGCTGCTCGACGGCATGGCGCCGAGCGTCGACCAGCCGCTGCCGGCGAACGGCCTGCTGCAGGTGCGCTGCGCCTTCGACGTCGGCGCGCTGCTGGCGGCGATCGACCAGCTGCTGGCGCTGAATCAGGGCCCGACGCTGCGCCAGCTCGGGCTCGACGAGGACCTGCGCAAGGCGTGGACCGGCGGCGTCGCGCTCGGCCTGACGGCGCCTGCCCCCGGCGGCCTGGTGCCGCGCATGTTCCTGAGCCTCGGCGTCGCCGACGAGCCCGCACTCGGCCGCGTGCTCGACAGGCTGTGCCAGATGGCCGGTGTCGCGACCAAACCGATCACGCTCGAGTCGGTCCCGTGTACGCAGCTCGATCTGCCCGACGCCCCGCCGGCGATCAAGGTCTGCTACACCGTCCGCGACGGCGTCCTGCACGTCGCCGAGAGCGGCCTGAGCCTGCGGGCGCTGTTGAAGGCGGGCAAGGACGGCGCGCCGCGCGCGCTCGACGTCGGCGACGCGCCGCGGCCGACCGGCAAGGGCGCCATGGTGCCGAGCTTCGACCTGCGGTTCGACGCCGGTGCGATCTACCGCGCGCTCGACGAGATCTGGATCCCGCTGCTCGAGAAGACGGCCGGCATGGACGACGAGTGGCGGCCGCTGGTGAAGCGCGACCAGATGCCCGACGCGGACACCGTCGTCCCCCACCTCGGCAAGGGCCGCGGCGTGCTGCGCCGCGACGCCAAGCAGCTGGCGATCGCGATGTCGGGCACGCTCGGCGGCCCCGAGGTCACGGCGCTGATGGCGTCGTTCCCGACCGCCCTGTCGGGCCAGTTCGCGAGGAACGCTGCGTGGCAACAGCGCGAGATGATCACCCGCATCGCCACCGCCAAGATCAACACGATCTACACGGCGATCCACGCCTTCGAACAGCGCACCGGCAAGCGGCCCCGCACCCTCGGCGAACTGGTGCCGAGCGGCGACCTCAAGGACGTGAGGTGGCTGAGCATGCCCGGCGACGGTCCGTCCGAGCCGGTGCTGCAGGACGGCAAGGAGATCGGCCGGTCGTCGTTCCGCTACTTCCCGGACGGCGTCAAGGTGACCCCCGACGACACCGAGGTGACGGCGATCCTGATCTCGCTGGCGCCGGGCTACCAGCGACGACTGGTGATCGACGAGCATGGCTCGCTGCACACGCCATGGAACGAGCTGGCCAACCAGGCGATCGACGAGATCGGCAAGTAGACGCTGCAACCGCCGCGATGCGGCCGGGTTGCGCGCCGCTGTCGACAACTGTCCACAAGCCGCCGCACGCTGCGCCACGCACCGCTGCGAGCACCTCGCGCCAGCCGTACTTTCCGCTCGCACCCCGGCCCCGGTTTCGCTGTAGTCGCGGCCCGAAATGCCACGGCGCAGCGACCTGAACTCCATCCTGATCCTCGGATCGGGACCGATCGTGATCGGTCAGGCATGTGAGTTCGACTACTCCGGGGTGCAGGCGTGCAAGGCCCTGCGCGCCGACGGGTATCGGATCATCCTGATCAACAGCAACCCGGCGACGATCATGACCGATCCCGAGATGGCGGATCGGACCTACGTCGAACCGATCACGGCCGAGGTGGTCGCCAAGATCATCGAACAGGAACGCCCCGACGCGATCCTGCCGACGCTCGGCGGGCAGACCGCGCTCAACTGCGCGATGCAGCTGCACGACATGGGCGTGCTCGAGAAGTTCGGCGTCGAGATGATCGGCGCGAAGCCGGCGTCGATCGCGAAGGCCGAGGGTCGCCTCGAGTTCCGCGACGCGATGGAGAAGATCGGCCTGAAGTGCGCGAAGTCGCGGCTCGCCTACTCGTTGCCGGAAGCGCGCGCCGCGCTCGACGAGATCGGCCTGCCGTGCGTGATCCGCCCCGGCTTCACGATGGGCGGCAGCGGCGGCGGCATCGCCTACAACCTCGAGGAGTTCGAGGAGATCTGCGGCCGCGGCCTGCAGCTGTCGCTGAACAGCGAGGTGCTGGTCGAGGAGTCGATCGTCGGCTGGAAGGAGTACGAACTCGAGGTCGTCCGCGACAAGCACGACAACGTCATCATCGTCTGCTCGATCGAGAACTTCGATCCGATGGGCGTGCACACCGGCGACTCGATCACGGTGGCGCCGTCGCAGACGCTGACCGACCGCGAGTACCAGCTGATGCGCGACGCGGCGATCGCGTGCCTGCGCGAGATCGGCGTCGACACCGGCGGCAGCAACGTGCAGTTCGCGGTCAATCCGCGCGACGGTCGCATGATCGTCATCGAGATGAACCCGCGCGTCAGCCGCAGCTCGGCGCTGGCGTCGAAGGCGACCGGCTTCCCGATCGCGAAGATCGCCGCCAAGCTGGCCGTCGGCTACACGCTCGACGAGCTGCAGAACGACATCACGAAGACGACCAAGGCGTGCTTCGAACCGACGATCGACTACTGCGTCGTCAAGTTCCCGCGCTGGGCGTTCGAGAAGTTCCCGACCGCGGACTCGGTGCTGACGACGCAGATGAAGTCGGTCGGCGAGGTGATGGCGATCGGCCGCACCTTCAAGGAGGCGATGCAGAAGGCGCTGCGCGGCCTCGAAACCGGCCGCAACGGCTTCGGCAACGTGCCCGGCAAGCCGCACTGCAAGCCGGAGGAAGCGGACCGCGAGACCGTTCGCCCGCACCTCGCGACGCCGCGCGCCGACCGCATCGACTGGCTGCGCACCGCGATGCTGATCGGCATGACCGTCGAGGAGATCCACGACTACACGCGGATCGACCCGTGGTTCCTCGACCAGCTGATGGAGCTCGTCGAGCACGAACGGCTGATCGTCGCGGCCGCCGCGAGCGGCGTCGCCGGCCTGTCGGCCGAGTTCCTGCGCCGCACCAAGCAGCTCGGCTTCAGCGACCGGCAGATCGCCGCCGCGTGCCCCGGCCGCGTCACCGAGTGGAGCGTGCGCGAACACCGCAAGCGGCTCGGCATCGTGCCGGCCTACAAGCGCGTCGACACCTGCGCCGCCGAGTACCCGAGCCACACGCCGTACCTCTACTCGACCTACGCCGGCACCGAGGACGAGGTGTCGCCGGCCACCGACAAGGCGCGCGTGATGGTGCTCGGCGGCGGCCCCAACCGCATCGGCCAGGGCATCGAGTTCGACTACTGCTGCGTGCACGCGGCGATGGCGCTGCGCCAGCTCGGCTACGAGACCGTGATGGTCAACAGCAACCCGGAGACCGTGTCGACCGACTTCGACACCTCCGACATGCTGTTCTTCGAGCCACTGACGCACGAAGACGTCATGAACATCGTCGACCGGATCGCGCCGCGCGGCGTGATCGTGCAGTTCGGCGGGCAGACGCCGCTGAACCTCGCGCGCGGCCTGCAGGACCACGGCGCGCCGCTGGTCGGCACGAGCGTCGACTCGATCGACGCCGCCGAGGATCGCGAGCTGTTCAGCAAGCTGATCACCAAGCTCGGCATCGACCAGCCGCCGAACGGCATGGCCACGACCGCCGAGGAGGCGCTGCTGGTCGCCGAGCGCATCGGCTACCCGGTGCTGGTGCGCCCGAGCTACGTGCTCGGCGGCCGGGCGATGGAGGTCGTCTACGACCGCGCCGGTCTGCAGAGCTACATGGAGCGGCACCGCTCCTTCTCCGAGGACCGGCCGCTGCTGGTCGACAAGTTCCTCGACAGCGCGATCGAGGTCGACGTCGACGCGATCGCCGACGGCGAGAACGTGATCATCGGCGGCATCATGGAGCACATCGAGGAGGCCGGCATCCACTCCGGCGACTCGAGCTGCTCGCTGCCGCCGTACACGCTGTCCGACGGCCTCACCGAGGAGATCGCCGCGAAGACCCGCCGCCTGGCGCGCGAGCTGCAGGTCATCGGCCTGATGAACGTGCAGTGGGCCGTGCGCGGCCCGAAGGTCTACATCCTCGAGGCCAATCCGCGCGCGTCGCGCACGGTGCCGTTCGTCAGCAAGGCGATCGGCCAGCCGCTGGCGAAGATCGCCGCGCGGCTGATGCTCGGCGAGAAGCTGCCCGAGACCGGCCTCGTCGAACGGACCAACCTGCCGTACTTCTGCGTCAAGGCGCCGGTGTTCCCGTTCAACAAGTTCCTCGGCGTCGACACGCTGCTCGGCCCCGAGATGAAGTCGACCGGCGAGGTGATGGGCATCGACAACCGCTTCGGCGCGGCATTCGCCAAGGCGATGGTCGGCGCCGGCAACACGCTGCCGCGCGAGGGCAAGGTGTTCGTCTCGGTGCGCGACGAGGACAAGCGGCTGATCATGCCGCTGATCGACCGCCTGCACGGCCTCGGCTTCGAGATCGTCGCCACCAGCGGCACGGCGCGCGCGCTGCAGAACGCCGGCGTGCCGGTGCAGCGCGTGTTCAAGATCCACGAAGGCCGCCCGCACGTGCTCGATCTGATCGTCAACCGCGAGGTGCGGCTGATCATCAACACGCCGAGCGGCCGCCGCGAACGCAGCGACGACCGCCAGATCCGCAGCGCCTCGGTCAGCCACCGCATCCCGTGCATCACGACGCTCGCGGCCGCCGCGGCGACGATCCAGGGCCTCGAGAGCTGGCTGAAGAAGCCGCTGCAGGTCTGCCCGGTGCAGGAATACCACGCCCGGCTCGACCCCGCCGTGCGCTGATCGCCGGCGGCCGCCCCCCAGCGGGCCGCCAACGCCAGCGGGCCGACCTGCGATCAGTAGTTCCCCATCGAGCTATGCCCGACCCCGACGCATGGGAACCTTCTCGCATCCCAGCCGGTCGCCGCTGAGCTGCGCGCCACAGAGCCTGAGCGAGAATCCTCTCGAAGGCTCTGCGCGGCCGCGTAGGCGGCCGCCAATTGGCATCCTGAGAGGCCGTATCATGATCTTCTCTGGGCCTCTCAGGCGCGTCAGCTCCAGCGTAGGCGGGCGAAGCCGTTTCCCCTCGCGTTCCTTAGTAGCTTTCCATCGGCCTGCGGCCGTCCCCGACGCATGAACCTGAGTGCGACTCAGGTTGTCGCCGTTGAGCCGCGGCCGCTGCGGCCGTCGGCTCCAAC
>CAYMRG010000125.1:7920-11160 GCA_964392555.1 uncultured candidatus Brocadiaceae bacterium | reverse complement strand
TGGGACGACGGCGAGCAGGCTTGCGGCGGGATCGCGGCTCGCCGCGGCGCGCAGCCAGCGCGCGGGATAGTCGTGGCGCCACGACGGCAGCAGCGGCGCGAGCCACGGCAGGCGCGGCAGCGCGCCCAGGGCGCCGAGCGCGCGGTAACGGCGGTAGCCGAGGAACAGCTCGTCGGCGCCTTCGCCGGACAGCAGGATCCGGCAGCCGGCGGTCGCGGCCGCGCGCGCCACCGCGTGCACGGCGAGCAGCGATGGATCGCCGAGCGGCCGCCGTCGACCGGCACGAAGTCGAGGCCGCAGTGGGTGGCGACGTCGCGGGCGATCGCGCGTTCACCACCGTCGCCGCCGCGGGCGAGGAACTGGAACGCCGGGACCCGGCGACCGACCGTGCGCAGCGCCGCGGCGAGGCAGCTGCTGTCGATGCCGCCCGACAAGGACAGGCCGAGGGGAACGCTCGCGTCGGCGCAGCGCGCGACGCCGTCGAGCAGCCCCTGCCGCAGCGAAGGCGCCTGCGGGCCCGCGGTTGCGCCGCGTCCCGGCCGCCATGGTCTGCACCAGGCGCGCGGCGGATCCTCGCGGTTCGCGAGCCGCAGCGGCACCCCGCGTGCGGGCAGCCGTTCGAGGGCGAGCCGCGTCGAGAAGCGATGCGGCGTCGGGTCGGCGAAGCCGCGCGTGAACCAGGCGCGCAGCCGCCGCGGCTCGCCGAGCGGCGGCATGCCGAGCGCGCGCAGGGCGGCTGGCGTCGACGCGAATGCACACAGCGCCCGCCGCCTGCCGTCGCGGCCGACCAGCGCGAACAACGGCTTCTCGCCGTAGCGATCCTGGCCGAACACCAGCTCGCCGGTCTGTCGATCGACCACCGCGTAGGCGTGGTGGCCGCGCAGCGTCGCGAGCGCCTCGCCGTCGCCGGCGGCGACCGCGAGCAGCGGCAGCCACGCGTCGTTCGGCGGCCAGGCGCGGCGTTCGCTGCCGGGCAGCGCCTTGGCCCAGCGTTCGCGGGCGTCGGTGACGGCGCCGTTGAGCACGCCGGCGAAGCGGCCGCCGCGGCGCACGACCGGCTGCGCGCTGTTCGCCTGCGAGATCGCCAGCCTTGCGCAGCCGAGCCACCACGCGCCGACGCGCACGACGCCCTGGCCGTCGGGGCCGCGCCAGGCGAGGCGGCGCACGGCTTCGGCCATCGCGGGGCCGGGGTCGAGTCCGCAGGCGACCAGCCAGTCGTGCCGCGCGCCGACGATGCCGCACATCGCGGCGCGCTCAGCCCTGCCGCGGGCGACGTGGCGACCGTTCGCCGCGAATGCCGTCGCACCAGGCGACCAGTCGCCCGTACTGGCGGTGCAGGTCGTGTTCGCGCTGGTCGAGCGGCTGTTTGAAGAACACCGACAACTGCGGCAGCGGGCCCGGCTCACCGCGGCGCGCGGCGAGATCGACGAAGCGCACGAGGTCGAGCACCAGCGGCGCGGCGAGGATCGCGTCGCAGCCCTGCCAGGTGAACTGCATCGCCATGCGGAAGCCGAGGAAGCCCTCGAAGTGCACGAAGTCCCACGCGGTCTTGAGGTCGTGCAGGGACGGCACGTAGTCGATGCCGACGTGCGTGTGCAGCGGATAGCCGAGGATCGCCGGCAGCAGCGCGTCCTTGCTCAGCACCTTCGACTGCTTGTTCTCGCGGTCGGCCAGCACGCGGCCGTCGCGATCGCCGAGGATGTTGTAGCCCTGCCACGTCAGCACGCGCAGCGCGCGGATCTTGAACATCGGCGCGAGCGCCGACTTGACCAGCGTCTCGCCGGTCTTGCCGTCGCAGCCGGTGAACGGCGCGCCATTCTGCGCGAACAGCTCGCGGATCGCGGGCGGCAGCGTCGCGTTGCTCGGCGTGAAGTGCACGAACGGCATGCCGAGCTTCGCCGCGGCGTAGGCGTAGAGCGTGGACGGCCGCACGGCCTTGCGGTCGTCGCGGTCGAGCGCGCGTTCGAACGCGGCGAGCGAGCGGTGCGCGGCACCGAGCGCCAGCGGTGGTTCGGTCGACGTCAGGTTGACGCAGACGACGCGGTCGAGGCGGTTGCGCCGGCGGAACTCGCGCAGGTCGCGCTCCAGGCGATCGACCATCTGCCGCAGCGTCTCGCGCCTCTGCGGCCGGTCGGCCAGCTCGCTGATCGTGCGGCCCGCGTTCGCCAGCGCGCCGGGCCGCACGTTGCGGCTCGCGGCGCGCAGGTCGGCGCCGAGCTTCTTCAGCAGCGGCTCCGGCAGCGTGCCGGTCATCGCCTGGATCTCGGCCGCGGCGCTCGCGAAGTCGCCGTTGCGGATCTCGTGACCGCCGAAGACCAGCCCGGCGAGCGGTGCCAGCGGCAGGCCTTCGACCAATTCGGTCGCGGTGACGAGACCCTGCACGGGCGCCAGCCGTCGGGCCATCGCGCGCGCGCCGACGACGACGGTCGTCGCCAGGCCGCCGTAGGCGCCGAACAGCCAGACACCGAGCCTGGCGGGAGAGGACTGCTTTCTGGTGGCCAAGGTCGGGGCGGGCACGATACCGGAACGGCGCCTGCTTGCCGATGGTTCGCCCGACGGCGATAACCGGCGCCGTGTCGCGTTCCCGCCTCTGGCTTGTCGTCGCCCTGCTGGCCGTGACGGTGCTCGGCGGGTGGTATTTCGGCCACCGGGCCGCGGGCGACGACCGCGAGCTGCCGGTCTACGTGACCGGCGCCGCGCGCCTGGTCGAAGGTGCGGAGATCTACCGCCGGGGCACCGACGACAAGCCGTTCACGTATCCGCCGTTCGCAGCGGTGCCGTTCGTGCCGATGACGTGGCTGCCGGAGACCTGGCAGGCGCCGGCCTGGTTCGCGGTGAACTTCGCGATCCTGCTGCTGATCGTGCGCTGGCTGCACCGGTTCGCCAGCCGCGAGCTGCCCGGTGCGCCGCCGCCCCGGCCGGTGGTGTTCTGGCTGCTGACGCTCGCGGTCGGCGTGCACCACGTCCTGTCGGTGTTCACCAACCAGAGCCACGACCTGCTGATCCTGGGCACGGTGATGCTGGTCGCCGCCGCCTGGACCCGCGGCCGCGACTCGGCCGGCGCCTGGGCGGGACTCGGGGCGGCGATCAAGGCGACACCGCTGCTGTTCGTCGGGCTGTTCGGTCTGCGGTTGCGGTGGCGGGCGCTCGCGCTGCTGGCCGTGGTCGCGGTCGGCCTGTCGCTGCTGCCGGACTGGCTCACGCCGCGCGCCGATGGTCGGTCGTGGCTGGCCGTCTGGT
>CAYMRG010000125.1:4037-7910 GCA_964392555.1 uncultured candidatus Brocadiaceae bacterium | reverse complement strand
CCAGGTGTCGGGCACCGCGAGTGCGGCCGGTGCGTGGAACGCGCACAGCTACCTGAACCAGAGCCTGTCGGGGACGCTGACGCGCCTGCTGACCGCGCCGGCGATCCGGGGCCCGTTCGTCGACGATGGCGCAGCGGTGCTGCAGCTGTCGGCCGGGGCATGCCGCGCCGCGATCGGCGTCGCGCAGGTGCTGGTGCTCGCGGTCATGGCCTTCGGCATCCGCGCCGCGGCGCGCGCCGAACGCGCCGGTGACGACGCTGGCCGGCTGCGGCGCACGTTCGGCCTCGGCGAGGTCGCGGCGATCGCGCTGGGCATGGTGCTGCTGTCGCCGCAGAGCAGCAAGTCGCACTTCTGCGTCTGGCTGCCGGCCGCCGCATTCGTCGTCGACCGCGTGCTGCGCGGCCGCCGCGATGTCTGGCTGTGGGCCGCGCTGATCGGGTCGTTCGCGCTCGGCGCGCTGACCGCGAAGGGGCTGGTCGGTCGGGAAGTGGGTGCGCGCCTCAACGCCTGGGGCAACGTCACGTGGTGCACCGTTTTGCTGCTGCTCGGCGTGGTGCGCGCGCTGGCGACCGCCCGGCGCCAGCGGGTTCACTTGCCCCGATAGCGCGCCAGTTCCTCGCCGAGGCGTTCGAGCGTGTCCGACGGGCCGTTGTCCCACACGCGGCGCTGCCGCAGGCCTGCCGCCGCTTCGCGGGTCGCCTGCTCGGCCTCGCCGTTGGCGAAGTAGACGGCCGCCGCGATGCGATGCGACCAGGGGCCGGCCGGCAGGTCCTTGCCGGTGTCCAGGAACTCCTTCAGGCACGCCATCGCCCGCTTCGGGTCGTGCAGGGCACTCGGCACGTCGGGCGACGCGTACAACCAGGCGAGTTCGAGCATGGCCCAACGTTGCCAGTCCCGGCTCTTGAGATCGACATCTTGGCTGATGCTCTGCTGGATCGCCTTCGCCGCCTGGTCGTGGTGGCCGAGGCGCGCGAGCGCGAGGCCGTGGTAGAACGTCGCAACGAGCTTCGCCGACGCGCACACCGCCATGCCTCGGTCGCTGACCTCGAGCAGTCGCTCCCAATCGTGCTGCGTCGTCAGGATCGGCAACACGAGCCGGGCGTAGTCGTCCCCGCCGTAGCGCGGCAGTTCGAAGTGCTTCGTGGCTTCGTGGGCCTTCTGCGCGTCGCGGGCGACGACCCCGTAGAAGAAGATCTCCGCGCCCTTCAGGCTCCGATCCGCGGGGTATTCCTGCCGGCTGCGGGCGATGGTCCGTTGGCCGAGGTCGAGGTCCGAGCGCTGGATCGCGAGGTCGAGGATGGTCCTGAGGATCCCGGGCGTGATCTTGGGTTGCTCCAGGAGCTGCCGGCAGTCGGCGGTGGCGCGCGCGGGATCGATCGCCCCCAGCAGCACCAGCCGGTTCGTCGGTGGCAGCTGTTCGAGCGGGATGCGCGCGGCGATCGCCTTGGCTTCGTCGGTCCGGTGCGCGTTGTGCAGAGTGCGGACGCACGCTGCGTCGAGGATCGGATGCCGGATGCCGCGCCGCTCCGCCGCCTGCAGCAGGTCGAGGGCGCGCTGCGGCTGCAGGTTGCGCCGCGCCATGCCGATGAGGCACTCCCAGCAGCGGACATCGTCCGGTGCGCGAGCGATCAGGGCATCGTTCGCGGCCAAGGCGGCCTGGCGGTCGACCCGTTCGGTGAGCATGGCGAGCCAGACCATGCCGTCGAGATCGTCGGGCGCCTGTCGCCGCAGCGCTCGTGCGGTGATCGCGAACCTGTCCGCGTCGGCCGCCATGCTCGAGGCGTAGGCGCTCAAGCCCATCAGCAGCATGTCGGGCGCGGACATCGATGCCGCGGCCTCGTCCAGCTGCGTCCGGGCCGCCAGGTAGTTCGCCTCGGTGGGGATCTGTTCGGCCATGGCCAGTCGATCGAGCGCGAGGGCGATCTGGTCGACCTGGTCGAGGCTCGCGCTCAGCTCGGCGATCTGCTGGTCCGACATGCAGGGTCGGTGATGCTCGGCGACGTCGAGCTGGCAGCGCAATGCGAGGCTGCTCGCGAGCGCTTCGGGATGCCGCGCCAGCTCATCGCGAACGGCGTCGCGATCCTCGAGCAGCACGAGGCCGGCGAAGTAGGCCAGCGATTCGGCGCTGGGGTCGAGCGCGATCGCGTCGCGGAGCTGCTGCAGGCCGTCGCCCGTGGTCGCCAGGCTGAGTAGGAAGTTCTGCGCCGCGAGGTGGCGCTTGTGGACGACCATGCGCCGCTGCTCGGCGGCGCGCGCCGCCGCGATCCGCGGCATCTCGCCGTAGAGGTAGATGCCTAGTCCGAGCATCACGGGCACGAGCACGAGCAGGGCCACGGCGAGCGCCGCGCGCCACGGTTCGGCGCGCGCCCAGCGGCGCAGCGCCTCGCGGCGCGTCGGCGCGCGGGCCGCGATCGGCCGGTGTTCGAGGAACGCCTGGAGGTCGTCGGCGAAGGCCTCGGCCGAGGCATACCGCTGCTTCGGCTCCGGGTCGATCGCGCGGTGGACGATCACCTCGAGGTCGCGGGCGACGTCGATCTGCGTCGACAGCCGCGGCACGCGGCCCGCGGCGAGATCGCGGTAGAGGCGCGTGATGTCCTCGCGATCGATCGGCGCGCGTCGGGCCAGCGCCTCGTAGAGCGTCATGCCGAGTCCGTAGACGTCGGTGTGCGCACCGAACTGTCGGTCGTCGCGGCGCATCTGCTCGGGCGCCGCGTACATCGGCGTGCCGGCGAAGCTGCGCGGCGAGGTGACGTCGGCCGTGATCTCGCGCACGACGCCGAAGTCCGCCAGCAGCGCAGTGCCGTCGCGGCGCAGCAGGACGTTCGACGGCTTGATGTCGAGGTGCAGCAACCCGGATTCGTGGACGCGGTGGACGGCGCGCGCGACATCGCGGATGGTCCGGACGAAGAACTGCAGCGTCGAGCCCGCGAAGCGCGGCGACGGCGTGTCCGGCGCGCCGAGGATCCGTCGTATCCGCTCGCCGTCCTCGGGGGGCTCGTCGCCGAGCTGGCGCAGCAGGGCGCTGAGGCTCAGGCCGTCCACCCATTCCATCGCCAGCACGAACGAGTCGCCGTGCTCGATGATGTCGTGGATCGCGACGATGTGCGGGTGGGAGAGGCGCGCCATCGCCTGCGCTTCGGCCAGCAGGCGTTCGCGCGCCCGCTTCTGTCCGCCGAGCCAGTTCGGCGCGATCTTCAGGGCGACGTAGCGGCCCAGTTTGTCGTGACGGGCGAGGAACACCGTGCTCATGCCACCCTGACCGATCTCGCCGAGCAGCGTGTAGCCGGGCACGGTCGGCGTCGCGGCCGATTCGGCCGGGGCGGCGCGCCGCAGCTCCTCGAGCAGCACCGGCAGCTTCTCGCGCAGATCCGGGTGGGCGAGATCCTTCTGGCCGAGGATCACCGTGCGCCCGGCCGCGATGTCCGCGGCGAGACGTTCGCGGATCTCGCCCGCGCCCTCCGCCGACGGCAGGGGGTCGATTCCTTCCGGTCCTTCACTCATGGCCGCCGGAACATAGCTGGGCGGCCGCCGGGGTTCAGCTGCCGCCGGGCAGACCGTGCAGGAGGAACAGGATCAGCCCGCCGTATGCCAGGCCGGAAACCATCAGGGGGATGTCCCGGAACAGCAGCCGTGCCGGGTCGCCGCCCTCGCTGCGCCGGTAGACCAGGAACAGGTAGCGGAAGACACCGTAGGTCACGATCGGCACCGTGTACATCAGCCGGTCGGTGCCGTGCGTCTTCACCGTCTCGGGGCTGACGGTGTAGAGCGAGTAGCTGAGGATGCTCAGCGCCGCGAGCGGGCCGATCATCATGTTGAGGAACGACTCGGTGTACTCCGCCATCGTCGCCCGCGTCTGGCCGGTGGCCTCGGTCT
>CAYMRG010000125.1:0-4027 GCA_964392555.1 uncultured candidatus Brocadiaceae bacterium | reverse complement strand
CCGCGACAGTTCCTCGTAGCGCTTGCAGAACGCGAGGAAGAGCGAGAAGAAGAACGTGCAGAGCAGCAGCCAGTGCGACGCGGCGACGTCGATCGCCGCAGCGCCGGCCTGCACGCGCAGCTGGAAGCCGAGCGCGATGCACATGCAGTCGATGACGACCAGCCGTTTCAGCCCGAACGAGTAGGCGATGTTCAGCAGCAGGTACGAGGCCGGCCAGATCGCGAAGTGCCACGCGTGCCCGCTGCTGCCGACGCGGTGCGGGACGGCGAACGCCAGCGCCGCACACCCGGCGAGCGTCGCGAGCAGCGTCGCGACCGCGGCCGGCACCGGCAGTCGCCCCGAGGCGATCGGCCGCAGGCGCTTCTTCGGGTGGCGGGCATCCTCTTCGCGATCGCGGATGTCGTTCAGCAGGTAGATGCTGCTCGCCGCCAGGCAGAACGAGCCGAAGGCGAGGCCCGCTGCGGCCCAGGCCCTGCCATCGAGCACGAGCGCCGTGAAGAACAAGGGCGCCAGCACCAGCAGGTTCTTGACCCATTGGTGGGGCCTCATCGCCTCGAGGAACGGCGGCATCATGCGGCGACCATCATGTTCGCGGGCGCGGCGAAGGCAAGTGCGGCGCGAGCGTTCCCTGCGGCAAGGCGCAACGGTAGCATCCTTCGCCGCTTCCTCATGATCGCAGCTCGCACGCAGGGCCTCGATGGCATCTTCCGTCCACGCTCCGTCGCCGTCGTCGGCGCGAGCCGCCGCGCCGGCTCGATCGGCAGGCAGGTGGTGGCCAACCTGATCGCCGGCGGTTTCCAGGGGCCCGTATACCCCGTCAATCCGAGCGCCGAGGTGGTGTTGTCGGTGCCGGCGTTCGCCAGCGTCAGCGCGATCCCGGGCCCGGTCGACCTGGCGGTGCTGGTCGTGCCGCCCGACGTCGTGCTGAAGGTCGCGGTCGAATGCGGCAAGAAGGGCGTCAAGGGCCTGGTCGTGATCACCGCCGGCTTCCGTGAGATCGGCGGCGACGGCATCGCGCGCGAGGAGAAGCTCAAGGCGATCGCCGCGAAGTACGGCATGCGCGTCGTCGGGCCCAACTGCATGGGCATCGTCAACACGCAGCGCGAGTTCGCCTGCAACGCGAGCTTCTCGGCGACGCCGCCGCCGCCGGGCAGCGTCGCGATGGTGTCGCAGTCGGGTGCGCTGGGCGAGGCGATCCTCGCCGACGCCGCGCAGGCCGGTCTCGGCGTGGCGATGTTCGCGTCGGTCGGCAACCGCGTCGACGTCACCGCCGCCGACCTGGTCGCCTATTGGGGCGACGATCCGCAGGTGAAGGTCATCCTGCTCTACCTCGAGACGGTCGGCGAGCCGCAGGAGTTCGTGCAGGTCGCGCGCGCGGTCGCGCGCAAGAAGCCGATCATCGCGGTCAAATCGGGCCGCAGCGACGCGGGCGCGCTGGCGGCCAGTTCACACACCGGCTCCATCGCCGGCGCCGACGTCGCGGTCGACACGCTGCTGCAGCAGTGCGGCGTGCTGCGCGTCGACAACTTCCGCGACATGTTCGCGCTGGCGCAGGCGCTGCTGCACCAGCCGCCGCCGACCGGCGGCCGCATGGCGGTGGTCACGAACGCCGGCGGCCCGGGCATCCTCGCCACCGACGCGCTGGTCGGCCTCGGCATGACGATGGCCGAGATGTCGGCGGCGACGACGCGGTCGCTGCGCAAGGTGCTGCCGGTCGAGGCGAGCGTGCACAACCCGATCGACCTGATCGCGTCGGCCGACGCCGCGCGCTACCGCGCCGCGCTGCGGGTCGTCACCAAGGATCCGCACGTCGACGGCCTGGTCGTGCTGTTCGTCTCGCCGATCATGATCGACGCCGCGGCGGTCGCGCAGGCGATCGTCGACGAGACGCGCAAGCTCGCCAAACCGGTGCTCGCCTGCGTGATGGGCCGGCAGCGCGGCGACGAGGCGCTGCAGATCCTGCAGCATGCCGGCATCCCCGTGTTCCGTTATCCGGAGGACGCGGCGACCACGCTGCGGCTGATGCGGCGGCGCGGCCGCTGGCTCGCGCGCGTGCCCGTCGCCGTGAAGAGGCGCCGCGTCGACAAGGCCGCCGTCGCCCGCCTGTTGAAGGGCCGCGACGGCTGGCTGCCGTCGGCGGTCACCGAGGCGGTGCTGCAGGCCTACGGCGTGCCGTTCGCGCCGAGCCGCCGCGTGCGGACGCCGGGCGACGCGGTCGCCGCCGCGCACAAGCTCGGCTTCCCCGTGGTCGTCAAGGCCGAGGCCGAAGGCCTGCTGCACAAGAGCGAGCACCGTGCGGTGTGCACCGGCTTGCGTTCGGGCGACGAGGTGTTCGAGGCGGCGCAGGACCTGATCGAACGGCTCGGCCGACCGTTCGGCGAGATCGCGCTGCAGGTGCAGGCGCACGCCGAAGGCCATCGTGAGGTCCTGCTCGGCATGACGCGCGATCCGCGCTACGGCCCGCTCTACGCCGCCGGGCTCGGCGGCGTGCAGGTCGAACTGATGCGCGACGTCGCGATCCGCGTCGGCCCGCTCGATGGCCGCGATCCCGAGGAGATGTTCGCCGGGCTCAAGGGTGCGCCGCTGCTGAAGCCGTTCCGCGGCGCGCCGGCCGCCGACGTGCCGGTCGCGATCGACGTGCTGTTCCGCCTGCAGCAGCTCGCCGAGGACTTCCCGCAGGTCCTCGAGGTCGAGGTCAATCCGTTCATCCTCGCCGCCGAGGGCCGCCGCAGCGCGGCCGTCGACGGCCGCCTGCGCGTGGAGCGCCGATGAGCGATCCGGTCCGTCCGCTGCGGTTCTCGTTGGTCGTGCCGATCTACAACGAGGAGGAGAACGTGCAGAATCTGCTCGCCGAGATCGGCACGGTGCTGACGCCGCACGGACCGTTCGAGGCGGTGGTCGTCGACGACGGCAGCAAGGACCGCAGCCTCGCGACGATGCGGCAGTGGAAGGAAGCGCAGCGCGCCGATTGGCTGCGCATCGTCCGGCTCGCCGCGAACTCGGGCCAGAGCGCCGCGGTGCGCGCCGGCGTCGAGCAGGCGCGCGCGCCGATCGTCGCGACCATCGACGGCGACATGCAGAACGATCCGCGCGACATCCCGACCATGCTCGCCCGCGTCGAGGCCGGCGAGGTCGATGCCGTCGTCGGCGTGCGGCGCAAGCGGCAGGACACGTGGACGCGGCGCATGTCGTCGAAGATCGGCAACGGCGTCCGCAACTGGCTGACCGGCGATCGCATCACCGATGCCGCGTGCGGCATCAAGGTGATCCGTCGCGAGTTCTTCCTGCGCGCGCCGGGCTTCGTCGGCATGCACCGCTTCATGGCGACGCTGGTGCGCTACCAGGGCGGCCGCGTCGTCGAGCAGGACGTCAACCACCGGCCGCGCGCCGCCGGCACGGCGAAGTACGGCATCGGCAACCGCATCTGGAAGGGTCTGCGCGACTGCTTCGCGATGCGCTGGCTGCGCACGCGCGTGCTGAAGCACCGCGTCGAGGAGGAATACTGATGCTCACGACGATGCTGGCAGCGGGCGCGGATGCCGACACCGGGCCGACCCCGTGGTACTGGTGGGTGGTCGGCTTCGGCGGGCAGATGGTGTTCGCGTCGCGCTTCTGGGTGCAGTGGGTGGCGAGCGAGCGGGCGAAGCGCAGCATCGTGCCGATCTCGTTCTGGTACCTCAGCATCGTCGGCGGCCTGCTGAGCCTCGCCTACGCGATCTACCGCCTCGACCCCGTGTTCATCCTCGGCCAGCTGACCGGCTCGGTGATCTACGTGCGGAATCTCGCGCTGATCAGGCAGGCGCGCCAGGCGCCAGCCGGCTAGCCGAACTCGACACACGCGACCCGAGCCGCCGATTTCGTCGTCCGGCAAGGAAAGGCGACCCGGAGCCGGGGCCTTCACCCCGCCGAGCACGCTTCGAGGAAGCCCGACACCACAAGCCTGCGAAGGCGACACAATCGACCCGAGCGCGCCGATTTCGTCGTCCAGCAAGGAAGGCGACCCGAAGCCGCGCGGAGGCGGGGCCTT
>CAYMRG010000124.1:0-11165 GCA_964392555.1 uncultured candidatus Brocadiaceae bacterium | reverse complement strand
GTGCAGCAGGCCGACGTCGTTTCGGCGTTCGACGCCGCCGAGCCGCGGCGTGAACGAGTGCACGCTGAGGTGCACGACACCGCCCGCACCCCGCGCCGCGCGGCGGATCGCGCCCTCGACCGCGCGCCGGTACGGCCGCCAATAGCGCGAAAGACGCGCCGCGCGCGCCTCTGCATCGAGCTGGTTGCCGGGCACGGCGCGGCCGTCGACGCGCGCCGCGACGACGCGCGGGTGGTCGTCGCTGCGGTTGAGGTCGGCGACGAGGCGGGACCATTCGCCGACGAACAACGGCGCGTCGAGCACCTTCGCCAAGGCGCGCGCGACGGCCAGGGCGCCGGGATCCCACGCACGGTGCGAGCGCCGCACCGCGGCCGGCAACCCGAGATCGCCCAGTGCCGGCGGGATCGCCGCCGACGCGTGCTCGCAGGTGACGACGACAGCAGAACGGCGTCGGCTCACAGCGGCAGGGCCGCGAGCGCGGCCGTCGCGAACGTGCGCGGATCGACGCGCGGCCAGACCTGCACGACCTTGCCGTCGCCGTCGACCAGCACCGCGATGCGGCGCGCGACCGGCGCCTTCGCGTCGTCGGCGGCGCCGTAGGCGATCGCCATCGCGCGGTCGGTGTCGCACAGCAGCGGGAACGGCAGCGCGTTGGCCTTGGCGAACGCCGCGTTGGCGCTCTGGTCGTCGACCGAGACGCCGACGATCGCGACGCCGCGCGCGGCGAACTCGGCGGTCGCGTCGCGCAGGCCGCAGCCTTCGGCGGTGCAGCCGGGCGTGCCGGCCTTCGGGTAGAACCAGACCAGCAGCGGCCGGCCGCGGAACTCGGCGAGCGTGCGGCGCGCGCCGTCGTGGTCGACGACCGCGAAGTCCGGCGCGGGCGCGCCGCGCTGCGGCAGCTTCGCCGCGGCGGCCTGCGCACCGTCGTCGCGGCGCCGGCGGTCGCGGCGCGGCCGGTTGTCCGCATTGGCCGTCGCATCCGCTCCGGTCCCGGCCGCGGCGCTCGCCGAGGCGCCTTCGACGGGCGCCGCCGCAGTGGGAGCTGCCGCGGCGGGGACCGCTTCGGCCGGCTTGGCCGGCGCGGCCGGCGGCTCCGGCGCCGGCCTGACGTAGGCGTCGATGTAGCTCTGCGCGAACGGCAGCTTCTCCTGGTCGCGCTCGTGGTAGGGCACGCCGTCGGTCATCCACTTCGGCGCCGGCGCGCCGCGCAGATGGTGCGCGAAGTACTCGCTCATCCGCCGCGTCCAGTCCTTCATGTTCTGGCGCTGGCGCAGGCCGTGCGGTTCGCCGTTGTAGTTGAACAGGTAGCACTCCTTGCCGAGGCGCCGCAGCGCCGTGAAGTACTCGATGCCCTGCGTCCACGGCACCGCGCCGTCGTTGTCGTTGTGCAGGATCAGCACCGGCGTCTGGACCTTGTCGGCGAAGTGGATCGGCGAGTTCTCCCAGTAGCGCATCGGGTACTGCCACGGCGTGCCGCCGATGCGCGACTGCGTCTGCTCGTACTGGAACTGCCGCGACACGCCGGTCTCGTAGCGGATGCCGCCGTAGGCCGACAGCATGTCGCTGACCGGCGCGCCGCTCTCGACGGCCTTGAAGATGTTGGTGCGCGTGACCAGGAACGCGGTCTGGTAGCCGCCCCAGCTGTGGCCGGCCGCGCCGATCGCATGCTCGTCGACGAAGCCGCGCGCGATCAGGCTCTGCACGCCGGAGACGACGCACTTGACGCACGAGTTGCCCGGATAGCCGACCTCGTAGTGAACGTCCGGCATGAACCAGAGGTAGCCGTTGCTGACGTAGTAGCTGGCGTTCGGCGAGGTCCCCGCCGCCGGCGCGACGTAGTTGTGCAGCCCCTGCGTCATGCGCTCGTAGAAGTAGACCATCATCGGGTACTTCTTGGTCGGGTCGAACCCGTCGGGCTTGATCAGGATGCCGCGATCGCGCTGGCCGTCGGCGTCGATCCACTCGACCAGCTCGGCCTTGCCCCAGCGGAACTGCGCCTGCTGCGGGTTCAGCGCCGACAGCCGCCGCGGCTCGGCGAACGTCGCGTCGGTGGTCCACAGGTCGGGCGATTCGGTGAACGTCGACAGCGTGAAGAAGAAACGCTCGCTGCGCCGGGGCCGCGTCAGGCCGGCGATGTTCTTGTCGGCACGGTAGACGCAGACCGGCTTCTGCACGCGACCGAGCACGTCGCGGTAGAGGCCTTCGGCGAGGGTCTCGCGATCGACGGCGGTCAGCCACAGGTCGGCGTCGACGTACGGATCGTCCTCGTCGCTGCGCGGCAACGCCTGGCGGCGCAGCACGGTGCGCGTCGCGCGGCCAAAGCCGTCGGTGACGCAGACCGCGGCGCCGGTGGCCGGCGCGACCTGCCAGACGTCGAACTCGTCGTAGACCAGCACGGCCGCGTCGTCGGCGAGCCAGCCGCCCAGCCCGTGCGGACTGTCGGGCTCGGGGTGGTCGTCGTCTTCCTGGTGGAACGCGACCGGCAGGTTGCCGGTGAGGTCGCGCCGTTCGCCGCTCGTGACGTCGTAGCTCCACCAGTGGTAGTCGGCCCCGAACCACAGCAGGTAGCGGCCACCGGGCGCATTGCTGACGTTGCCGCGCAGCTTCTCCAGCACGCGCGTGCGCGAACCATCGACGGTGTTGACCAGCCAGACGTCGACGTAGCGACCGTCCCAGGTCGTCTCGCGCTCGTAGGCCGTGTCGTCCGTACCGACCATCCGCGCGCCGTCGGGGCCGACGAACCGGAGCTGCCGCATGCGCTCGTCGCCGAGCACGATCAGCCGACCGGTGTCGCGGTGGTAGACCGCGGTCCGCGACGGATTGCGCTCGCCGTTGCCGCGCTTCTGCTGCGCGCTCTGCAGCTGGCCGTCGCGCCAGTTCCAGATGTCGAGGTTGACCTTGTCTTCGGCCAGGATCGGCAGCGGATCGGCCTCGGGCGGGTTGTTGACGTCGAAGTCGAGCACCGAACCGTCGCGGCAGAAGCCGAGGCCGCCCGCGACGCGCAGGTTGCCGAGGCCGGCGGCGCCGGCGAACGCGATCCGCCGCGCCGGCGCGCTGCCGCCGTCCCACAGGTAGAGGTCCTGCGCCGGCTTGTCGGCCGCGAAGTCCTCCTTGTCGCTGGTGAACGCGAGCGCACTCTCGTCGCGGGTCCAGGTCACGTTGCCGATGTGCGCGATGCCGTCGAGCAGGCAGGTCGCTTCGCCGCCGGCCAGCGGGGCAACGAACAGGCCGTAGTGCGCCGTGGCAGCGGGCTTCTTCTGCGACGTGTGGTACCAGAGCCACTTGCCCTGGCGCGACGTGCCGAACGCGGCGACGTCGGCGATGCGCCGCTCCTGACCGGTCGCGAGATCGCGCACGACCAGCTCGCTGCCTTCGTCGCGCTTCTTCTCGAGCGGGTCGACCGGCGGCCGGGCCGGGCGGCCCTCGCCACGGCGCGGCGGCGCCGCTGCCGGTTCGCCAGTGGCCGGTTCGCCAGCAGTCGGTTCGCCAGCAGCCGGTTCGCCGGCAGTCGGCTCACCGGCAGTCGGCTCACCGGCCTTGGGTTCACCGGCCTTGGGCTCACCGCCCTCGGGCGTCTCGGCCTTCGACTCGTTCGTCGGCTTCGCTGGCTTGGGTTCCGGCTGGTAGAGCAGCACCGGCACGTCGTCCGACACCTCGGAACGCTTCACCTTGCCGAGCTTCTCGACCTTGCCGGTCTGCAGATCGAGGATCGCCAGTTCACCGCGCTCGCGCGCCGCGTCGCCCTCGGCCCCGCCCGGCGCGGCGCCCGCCGCTCCGGGCCCACCGCGCGGCCCGCCGCCGCCACCGAAGCCGCGGCGACCGCCGCCCGGCCCCCGCCGCGCGGGCTCGCTGCCCGCCTCCGCAGGTCGCTCTGCACCGCCCGGCTCGGGCTTGGCCTCGCTTTCGCCGTTGGCCTTGGCCTTCGCCTGCTTGCGCAGATCGGCGATCTTCTTGTCACGTTCGGCGACCTTCGACGGCGCGATCGTGAACACCACGTAGCGCCCGTCGACCGAGAAGTGCGCGCCGGTGCCGCGCGGCTCGCGGTACTCGCGCGTGCCGACCGCCTCGCGCACCACCAGTTCGCCGTCGCCCCAGGCCGGCTCGATCTGGTAGGCGACCCACGCGCCGTCCTGCGTGTAGGTCGTCCCGCGCAGGGACTGCCATTGGTCGTAGTCGTCGTGGTTCAGAGCGCGCTGTTCCTGCGCGGCGAGCGCTCCGACGAGACCGAGGACGACGAACGCGCGGCTGACGAACGGCATGGGCACCTCGCGACTGCTTGGGTTGGGCGGCGCATCTTACGAGCCGCGGTGACGCCGCGGCGTCCGCCTTGTCAGAGGCTTGTCCCGATCGCGCGCCGCCGGGCCATTCCTACCAGCGCCCCCACCAGCCCGCCGACGGCACGCCGGCCTTGGCATCGAACGAACCGGGATCCGTGGCCCAGGCCGCGGCGAGCGCGCGGACCAGCCGGTCGTTGGGCCACCACTTGATCGGGTCATCGGAGGTATCGCGCGGGTCGTCGACGAAGCAGCCGAGCGCCGCTTCGGCGGGCGTCACGGCGCCGCGATCGACCACCGCCCCGCCCTCGCCGGTGAACTCGTAGGCGCGCACGACCAGACCGGCGCTGGCGAGCGCCCAGCCATGGCGTTCGGCGGCGGGATCGGTGCAGAACCAGGCCGCCTGGCCGAACGCGCGGCTCAGCGTCGCGAGCATCGCGAGCAGGGAGCCTTCGCCGTCGTCGGCGGCGCTGCGCCGCGCCACGTCCTGGCCGACGACCAGCACGTGGTCGGCGCATGGCGGCGTGACGAACACGCCGTCGCTGCGAGCGGCGGCGAGGCCGCTGCGCCAGTTGGCCGGCAGCACCGTGCGCAGGCCGAGCGCGCGCGCCACCGCGGCGGCGTCGGCGCTGGCCACCGCGAACCAGGCCCAGCCGGCGGCGAATGCGCAGGGCGCGTCGGGCGTCGGGTCAGGGCGAGCGTCACGCGCTCGCGCCACGGTGCCTCAGGTGCCGCCCGGTGGCGCCTCGCGGCGGCGGCGCACGATGCGTTCCCAGGCGAACAGGCCGTAGACGAGCACGAGCGCCACCGCGGCGAGCGCTGCGACCAGGCCGGCAACCGTCGCGATCACGACGTCCCCTCGCCACGGGCACGCAACTCGGCCAGCGACGGCAGCCCCCACTTGGCGCGTTCGCTGTCGGTGGTCGTCGCCGCCACCGGCCACAGGGTGATCCCCGTGTCGGTCGCGACGGTCTGCGTGCCGAACTTCTGCGGCTCGCCGCGCAGCAGCCGTTGCCGATCGTAGGCAGCCGCAGCGACCGGTCGGGCCGCCGGTTCGCGGGCCATCGCCGACAGCGCGAGCCGCTCGGCCGCCGCGACCTCGGTCGGGTCCTGGCTGGCGAGCAGCATGCGCGCCGCCGCGAGCTGGTCCGCGGGCGCGACGACCGCGCCGGCCGCGACCAGCGCGAGCATTGCCCGCCGACGTTCGCGCGCCGCCGTGTCGTCAGCCGCGGGGTCGCGCGCGTGCGCGGCGAGCAGATCGGCCAGCGGCGGGTTCATGGCAGCAGCGGCGCGATCGCCCGACCGAGCTTCTGGGCCGTCGCGACCGGCGCTTCGCCGGGTTCGGCCAGGACCAGCGGCACGCCTTCGGCAGCGGCGGCCTGCAGCACCGCGAGCAGGTCGGCCGGCAGATCGCGTTCGCCGAACAGGACCAGCCTGGCGGCGTGGGCCGCAGCGTACGCGCGCGCTTCGCCGAGGGTCTTGGCGAGCACCGCCGGCGACGACCGCGGCGCACCGGTGGCCGGATCGACGGCCGCTTCGTCGCGCGGCACGCCGAACACGAGCACCTGAGGCGCGTAGGTCGTGTAGAAGGTCACGAACTGCCGCCATTGCTGCGGCGAGTAGCCGTCCACGGTCGGCAGGCTGACGACGTCGATCTGGTCCGCCCGCAGGTGCAGCGCGCGCCGCAGCTCACCGGTCAGCAGCGGTTCGAGGTGCGACGGCGCGCCGTCGGCGGCGAACGGCGTCCGGTCGAGCAGCAGCGAACCGCCCAGCAGGAACACGCGGCGCTCGACCGGCCGCGGATCGTGGATGCCGTTCGGTCCGCGCAGCAGGCCGGCGAGCGCCTTGGCCGGGGCTTCGCCCGATTTCGGGCCGAACACCGCGGTCAGCTGTGCCGAGGCAGGGTGGTGCGACAGTGGTTCGCACACGACGGCGAGCGCGCTCGCTGCAGCGAGCACGCCGACCAGCGCGAGGCCGCGCGCGATCACCACCGAGCCGGTGAGCACGCCGAGCGCGAGGATGCCGACCAGCAGCGAGGGCGGCGGCAGCGCGAGTTCGGGGCGGACGCGCTTCGCCAGCGCCCAGGTCATCACGACCAGGAACGCGCCGGCGAGCAGGTGGAGCGACGGCGTGGCCGCACGCCACCACAGCACCAGCAGCAGCAGCGCTCCGGCGAGGCCGCCGAGCACCAGCCACGTGCCGCGTTGCCAGAGCCACGCGCGCGGCATGCCGAGGTTGTGGATGACGAGCCGGTGCACGGCCGCTTTGCCGCCGTGCGCGACCAGGGCGAGCATGCCGTATTCGTCGTCGGCTTCGGTCCACGGCAGCTGCCGGCCGGCGACGTTCGCTCGCAGGTGGCGGCCCCGCGCCTCGATCCAGATCGTCGCCAGGATGCCCGGCGCGAGCTCGACGCCGCCGTCGCGCGCGCCGAACAGCGCTTCGTCGCGCGTCCGCCACGGCGCGCCGACGGCGACGGTCGACAGCCGCAGGGCCGTGAAGCGCCCGTCGAACTGTTCGTACTCGTTCTGCAGGTAGCGGGGCTCGACCTGCCGCAGCAAGACGTCGACCTCGGTGTGCTCGCCGAGTTCGACGTCGAGCTCGAGGTCGAAGTCCGGCAGCAGGCGCGGGATCGGCAGCGGTCGCCCCGGGTCGACGGCCATCACGGTGCCGGCGTGCGGTTCGTAGCGGTAGTCGTCGAAGTAGAGCCCCTGCTGGTCGTGACGCGGCGCCGGCGGCACGGCGCCAGCGACCAACCACCCGGCGGCGATGCCGCACAGGAGGACGAACCAGCCAGCGAACGAACGAAGGCGCATGCGGGGGCGCTACTCTAGCCCGGACGAATCGCCGACGGCGAGTCGCCGCGCCGCGAAATCCTCACCCGGCGGGTCACCACCGGCGCTGCGTCGCCGCCTCGATTCCGACGGCGAGGCCGCATACCGTGTCGCCGTGACCGCTCGCGAATGGCTCGTCGATCGCGCCGTCCTGCCGCACGTCGTGCAGGTCGGCACCCGCGTCGCCGCGATCGACGGCCGCGTCGTCGCGGTCGACCAGGTCGCGGCGGGTGCGCAGGCCGAACGGCTGCGCGGCACGCTGCTGCCGGGCTTCGTCGACCTCCAGGTCAACGGCGCCGGCGGGCGCAGCGTCGACGAGGCGACGGCGGCAGCGCTCGACACCGTCGCGCAGGCGGTGTTCGCCGGCGGCGCGGTGGCATTCCTGCCGACGCTGATCACGGCGCCGTGGGACGAGCTGCTGGCGCAGGTCGACGCGGTCGCGCGCTGGCTCGAGGCGTGGTCGGGGATCGGCGCCGAACCGCTCGGGCTGCACCTCGAAGGCCCGTTCCTGCAGGCGCCGGGTGCGCACGATCCGACGCTGTTCGTCGATCCGACGCCGCAGCGCCTCGAACGACTGTTCGCGGCCGCGCGCGGCCGGCTGCGGCTCGTCACGCTGGCGCACGCGCGACCCGGCGCCGCCGCGGCGACGGCGTGGCTGCGCGCGCACGGTGTCGCCGTGGCGCTCGGCCATTGCGACCAGACCGTCGGCTTCGCCGAGTGCGTCGCCGCCGGCGCCAGCGCCGTCACGCACCTGTTCAACGCCATGGGCGCGCTGCACCACCGCGACGTCGGCACCGCCGGCTTCGCCCTCGACGACCAGCGCGTGCTCTGCCCGCTGCTGCTCGACGGCGCACACGTCCATCCGGCGATGGTGCGCAACGCGTTCCGGATCCTCGGCCCCGATCGCTTCGTCGTCACGACCGACGCGGTCGCCGCGGCCGGCATGCCGGATGGCGACTACACGCTGTCGGGGATCCGCGTCACCGCGCGCGACGGCGTAGTCCGCGACGCGGCGGGTCGGCTCGCGGGTTCGGCGCTGACGATGGCGCGCGCGGCACAGAACTTCCTGCGCTTCGTGCCGACGGCCGGCCCGTGGACGCTGGCGCGCGCGGCCGCAACCAACCCGGCGCGACTGCTCGGCGCCGAGGCGTTCGGCGCGCTGGCGATCGGCGCCCGCGCCGCGTTCACGCTGCTCGACGACGACGGCACGATCACCGCGATCCGACCGTGACCACGAGCTGCCGCCGAGCGACGGCCCCCGATCCGCCGCGCGCGCACGACCCACAGCCAGAAGGGGCCGCAGGCGCGCCGTAGTCTCCAGGGGCGACTACTACTCCCGCTCGCCGACGGCGAATCCGCTCGCCACGCGAGGAAACGCGGGTGTAGTAGATCAGGGCTGGCCGCCGGCGGGCGGCCGGTAGTCAGGTCGCCTTGGGCGCGGTCGCCTGATCGCCGGTTCGCCAGGCTTCGAGGTCGCCGTTGAGCGCGACCAGCTCCTCGGCCAGCGCCGCGATCGCCCCGTCGGCGTGGTCGTCGACCGGCCAGAGGCGCGCGCGGCGGAACAGTGCGTGCGCCCGCGCCAGGCAGGCGCGCTGGCGGCACGGCCCCTGGCTGTGCACGAGCCGGCGCAGCATCACGTCGGCGAACGTCACCGCGCCGTCGTAGCGCAGCGCGAGCGCGAGTTCGGCCGCCAGGAACGGCCGGTGCGGACACAGAGGATCACCCCAGACACGGTCTTCGGCGACCAGCCGGCGCAGCACGCCGATGCGGCTGCCATGCCGCCACCACAGCGGCTCCTCGATCTCGCGCGGCCCGTCGCCACCAGGCAACGGCTGCGTGCGCGTGCGCGACGGCGCACGCGGCGGCGACAGGGCGTCGACGACGCGTTCGGCCAGCGCGCGGTGGGTCGTCAGCTTGCCGCCGACCACGGTGTGCAGCATGCCGAACGCCGCCGCTTCGCGGACGACGAACGCCTCGCGGTTCAACGCGCCCGGTGGGCCTTTGCCGGCCGGCAGCGACCGCCAACCCGCATAGGCGAAGCGCACGTCGCGGCGCGCCGGCGCCGGCTCGAGCAGGTAGCCGAGCGCCTCGAGCAGGTAGTCGAGATCGGCCGCGGGCGGCCCGCCTTCGTCACCGGGCAATCGATCGTCGACGTCGGTCGTGCCGCACAGCGTGCCGTCGATGTGCGGGATCACGAACTGGATCCGCGCATCGGGCAGGAACGCCGCGAGCGCCAGTTCGCCATCGCGGGGCGCCAGCACGAGGTGGCTGCCGCGCGTCTGCCGGACCAGGTCGCCACCGGCGATGCCGAGCACGCGGCGCAGGCCATCGGCATGGGGACCCGCGGCGTTGACCACGCAGCGGCTGCGCAGCTCGATGTCCTGACCGCTGACCCGGTCGACGAGGTGCACGGCCTCGCCGCGCACACCGACGACCGCGCAGTGGGTCAGGATCTTGGCGCCTGCCGCGGCCGCGGCGAGCGCATTCGCCAGGGTCAACCGGGCATCCTGCGTGGTGGCGTCGAAGAACTCGATCGCCGATCGCAGGCCGCGCGTGCGCAGTCCGGGAAAGGCCGCCGCGGCGGCCCCGGCCGACAGGGCGCGCGGTCGCGGCAGCGTGCTCTGGTGCGCGAGACGGGCGTAGAGGCGCGTGCCGAATCGCATCGACCAGCGCGACACGCCGCTGTCGGCGTAGAACGGCATCAGCATCGGCACCGGGCGGACCAGGTGCGGCGCGAGCCGGAGCAGCCGTTCGCGCTCGGCCAAGGCTTCGCGAACCAGGCCGAGATGGCCGTTGCGGAGGTAGCGCAGGCCGCCGTGGACCAGCCGCGAACTGCGCGAACTGGTGCCGGCCGCGACATCGCGCGCGTCGACCAGCACCGTGGCGTGCCCGCGCAGCGCCGCCTCGCGCGCGATCGCCGCCCCCTGGATACCCGCCCCGACCACGACCAGATCGGGCATCGTTCCGTGCAGCTCTCGCGGGTCCGTGCGCAAGGGGCGAGATCATGGCATCGTCCAGGCCCGCGCACCACAGCGAACGCGCGTCGCGCCACCTCGCCGCGGCGGCTACAGTCGGCGGCGATGGCGCTGCCGATCCCCCAGCCCTGGTTCCAGAGCGCGCTCGAGCTGCTCGACCTGCGCCGCCAGGACCGCCTGCTCGCGCTCGGACCGACCCTCGAACAGGCCCGCCATCTCGCCGCCTGCGTCGGCAGCCGCGGCACGCTGGTCGTCGTGCAGCCCGATCGCGCCGAGGCCGAAGGGATCGCCGCGCTCGACCTGCCCCACGTCGAGGTGCTGGCCCACGATCCGCTCGGCGACGAGCGATTCGGTTCGTTCGACGCGCTGCTCGGCGTCTTCGTCACCGGGCCACTGCCGACCCTCGGCGCCTTCGCCGACCTGGCGCGCGCCAACCTGCGCCCCGGTGGCCGCCTGGTCTACGATCTGCCAGGCAGCGAAATGGTGCCGGATCTCGCGGCCGTCGCCGGCGAACTGGGCTGGTCCGCCGAACGCACGGCCCGCCTGCGCGGTCCCGCTGACGACGCGCTGGCCGATGCGCTGCGGTCGGCCGGCCTGCGGCGCGTCCAGTCGCAGCTCGGCGGCCACCTGCTGCACGTCGCGTCGCCGTTCGACCTGGTCGATGCGCTGGCGCCCATCTGCGATGCCGACCCCGACGAACGCACCGAACTGGGGCACCTGCTGGTCCGCCGCCGCGGTGGCACCGGCCCGCTCGAGGTCCTGGTGCACCGGACGCGGGTCCAGGCACTGCGCTGACGGATTTTCGGCCCGAAAGCGCGCGGCCCGCTCCACCAACCATGGCGGCGACCGGCCGCCGTGCGCGGCGAGAGGACCGTTGTGACGAGCGAACGCACGGCAGCATGCCCCGGCCAACGGGGTCACCACGCGGAATGGCAGCCAGAGACGAGGTAGCCGGTCGCCGCCGTTTCCCTTTCCTGCAAGTTCTTTCCCTGCGAGTGCGGCGCCGTCGATCGCGCGGTGGCAGAGCCCCGCGTCGCGGCGTCACGGCTCACCGATTCTGGGCTCACCAATTCTGGGGCTCACCG
>CAYMRG010000123.1:0-11193 GCA_964392555.1 uncultured candidatus Brocadiaceae bacterium | reverse complement strand
GGCGAAAGCGGGGCGCTCGGCCGCCGCAGGACGGCGAAAGCGGGGCGCTCGGCCGACGGAATCTGGTGACGAATCGCGGCCCTGTGTCCAGTAGGGGCACGATGCGAGACCGCGCCGAC
Source organism: uncultured candidatus Brocadiaceae bacterium (assembly GCA_964392555.1). GTDB lineage: Bacteria > Planctomycetota > UBA1135 > UBA1135 > UBA2386 > CAYMRG01. The sequence continues at coordinate 11,074 of CAYMRG010000123.1, read as the reverse complement.
CGTGACTTCGACCGCTTCCGGGACACCGGGGACCCGCGCCAGCTGGCGAGCGCGTTCGACCGGACGGCCCCCGAACTGTGGCGGGTCGCCGGGCACCTGTGCCGCGATGCGCACGATGCCGAGGACGCGGTGCAGAGCGCTTTCGTCGCGGCGATCGAGCATGCGGGGCAATGGGACGGGTCGCGGCCCCTGATGCCGTGGCTGCTGGGTTTGCTGGTCAACCGCGTGCGGGAGCAGCGGCGGCGCTCGCAGCGCGCGCCCGACCCCGAGCGCATCGCCTGGCGGCCGAACGATGATCCGGCGGAGGTGGTCGTCCGCGGCGAACTCGGCGCGGCCGTGCGCGACGGTCTACGGCGCCTCGATGAGCCGTATCGCAGCGCCGTCGAACAGCACCTGCTGCACGACAAGGGGGCGCAGGAGATCGCCGACGAACTCGGCGTGTCGCCTGGCGCGGTGCGCATGCGCATCCACCGCGGGCTCGACCAGCTGCGGCGGGCGCTGCCGGCCGGTGTCGGGGCCGCGGGTGGTTTCGTCGCGCTGCCGCTCACGCCGGCGACGCACGCCGCGATGCGGCAGGCGGTCCTGGCAAAGGTCTCGGGCACGACGTCGGCTGGCGTCGGTGCCCTATCGCTCGGGTTGTTGGGGATTCTGACGATGAAGCACGTCCTCGTTTCACTCGTGGCGACCCTCGTCGCCGTCTTGACCTTCTCGCTGTGGCCGACACCGGCCCCGGACCCGCAGCCCGCGCAGGCTGCAGCGGTCGATGGCGTGGAGCGGGCGCAGTCGGTCGAAGCGCCGCCGGCAGCCGCTCCGGCAGCTGCGGCGTCGGCCGCGCCGCCGGCCGTGCGCGAAGCGGTGGTCGCGCCCCAGCCGCCGGCTGGGAACCCTGCTCGCGGCACGGTGCGGTTGGTTGTTCGCCAGGACTGGGACCAGGCACCGGTTGTCGGGTTCTCGGTGGCGGTGCTGCCGCGTTCGCGAACGCAGGAGCCTGCTGCTCTTCCTTCGACTCTTCCTTCCGGCGCCGATGCCGATGCGTTCTTCGCCAGCGGGGTCACGGACGCCGATGGCGCGATGGAGGCCGTGCTTCTTACGGGTCCCTACGAAGTGCGATTCGATCAGCCTGACAATGCCCCGTCACCGACGGTCGACGTGGTCGAGGGAGCGGTTGCGGAGGTCCGGATCGACCTGCCCGCTCGCCTGCATGCCTCGGTGACGGTGGTCGACGACCAGGGCAACCCGGCGGCTGGGGCGACGATCCTGGGGGTGCGGAGTCCAACCATGAAGGATGGTGGCGAGGTCGAACTCGGTCGCACCGACCAGGCGGGCCGCTGGTCGGGTGCCTTCGTCGACCGTGAGGTGACGGTGCGCGCCGTGATGCCTGGGCGCGGCGTGTCCAAGTCGGCGGATATCCAGGATTTCGCTCAGGAGGCTCGGCTCGTCATCGGCGGCCGGGTGGCGACCTTGCTCGGCACCGTGCGGCTGGCGGATGGTTCGCCGTGCGACGACGCGCTGGTGCTGATCGCGCCGAAGGGCCACGCCGACGCGGAGCCGATCCGGGTGCGCACGACGGTGGGAGGTGCGTTCCGCTGTGATTTCGTGCCGGTCGGGGCGTGCGCCATCGTGGCGTCGCGCCGCACCAAAGATGCGCACGGCAACCCGCAGCCGCGTTTCGTTCTGACGGCAATCGAGGTGTCCGGCGAAGCGGGGACGAGCATCGACCTCCGTTTCTCCGCAGGCGCATGCCTCGCTGCACGGCTCGAGCCGAAGGGTGGTGCGGCGCCGGCGATGGGCAATGTGACGATGCGGCCCCTGCATGCGGGACTGAAGCGCTCCCTGCGAACGATGTTGATGACTGGCGCGAACACGAACCGCGAAGGCTCGGCGGTTCTCGAGGGGTTGTGTCCTGGCCCCTGGGAGGCGCGCATCACCGCCAACGGCATCGCGCGCACCGAACGTGTGGAGCTCAGCGAGGGCGAGCGCCGCGACCTCGTCGTGGCCATCGATCCGCCGCACTGGGTGGAGATCGAGGTCGTTGACGAAAGCGGCGAGCCGATGGTCGGCTGGATCGTCGACCTGGTGTTGCCGGGCGCGTCCGTCGTGCCGGAGACGACGTCACCCAAGGGCATCGCGCGCTTCGAGGCCGTCGGGGATCGCGAGGTCAAGGTCGCGGTGTCGCGCCAGCCACGCAGCACGCCTCTGGCTCGAGGCGTCGCGCCGCTCGACCAGCGCACGCGCATCGTCGTGACCAAGGCCGCGATGGCGGTGCGCGCGTTGCGGGGCAGGATCGAGGGCAGGGGCGTCGACTTGCAGGACCTGAAGGTGCGCGTGATGCCGGCCAACCAGGATCCGTCGCAGGCCGGTGCCGGACAAACCGAGGGGAGCGTCGATTCGGTGAGTCGCACATTCGTGGTGGAGCACCTGCCTCCGGGCACCTACCACCTCGTCGTGGTGTCCCATGGGCGCCCCGTGGCCACGCGGATGAACATCGACCTCGCGACGGCAGATGCCGACCTCGGTGCGCTCTTCGTCGGCAATGGCACGATCGAGCTCGCCGTGTCATGCACCGATGGCCGCGCCATCGAGGAGCCGATGCTCGCCATCGAGGAGGCCGGCAAGGTGTGGCTGATGCCAAGTCCTGGCACGGGGAACGCCTTCGTGCGTGACCTGCCCTCCGGTTCCTACCGCCTGGTCGCATGGGCTGCGAACATCGCGCCCGAGACCGTGCCGGTCGCGGTGGCCGGCGGAGATCGCAAGGTGGTTCCCTTGGTTGCCCAGCCCGGCACGCCGACCCGCTTCGAGTGGGCGGGCGAAAAGCCGGCGCAGGCCATGGTCGTGGACTTCGAGCTACAGCGCGCCGGCGTGCCCTTTGTGCACATCATCATTCCGGCGTCGGACTCCTTCGTCTGCGGGCTCCCTACGGGCACCTACCACGCCACCGTCAGCGCCGGCTCCGCGCAAGGCAGCGCAGACTTCACCGTCGACGCGGCGTCAGCGAACGCAGTGGGGGGCAAGAAGGTGACGGTGGCCCTGCACTAACCGAACGGGTTGCGTTCGGGCGCCTCGGCGTGATGCACGTGGCCGACCAGGCCCTTCACGAGCAGGTTCAGCGCCGCGAGCGCGATGTCGAAGCCGCTCGGTGAGTGCCGTGCCTTGTGCTTCGACTGCAGCGTGCGCAGCGCTTGGCCCAGGCGCGGGAGCGGGTTCTTCGTCATGCGACGCGGCGCAGTCTACCGGCGCGAGCCTGCTTCGCGCACACTGTCGCCATGCTCGCGCTGCTCGCCCTCGTCTGGCTCGTCCCGCAAGAACCGGCGCCCCGGCCGGCGCCCGAGCTGAAGAGCGGCGGGCTGCACGGCTACATCGGCTACGACGCGTCGCCGCCGGATGCCGAGGAGTTCGGCTATGGCATGGGGTTCTATTCGGCCGCGTGGTCGCTGATCGATCGGCCGCTGCGCGACTTCCAGATCGGTCTCGCGAGCGGCTGGATCTTGCCCGACAACCGCGACGACAAAGACGTGCCTCTGGCGCCCGAAGGGACGCTGGCGCGCCGGTGGAAGGAGCGCGGGCCGACGTGGGCGAGCGTGTTCCAGACCGTCGAAGGCGGCCTCGGCTATTGGGCCGGCAATCGCTTTCGTTATGGGCCGCCGAAGTTCAGCATGAACGGCACGCCGCAGTGCTACGACTACGAGGTCGGGTCGCCGGGCTGGTCCTTCTTCTACGACACCGAGGCTCTGCCCGACGATCGGCTCGGCATCGCGCAGCTCAGCAACCGGCTGCTGATCCCGCCGGACGCTCTGCCGTTCGCGGGCGATCCCGCGGGGCGCTTCTTCGGCTATGCCTACATGGCGCTGCCGTTCACGGACCCCGTACCGGGCAAGGACGGCAAGGCGCCGACCGGTGACCAGGCGTGGACGTGCTTCGTCAACACGGCGAACTTCAAGGGACCGATCGCCTACTACATCCCGGAGACCTGGAGCAAGATCGCGGATCGCTTCCGCTATCCCTACCTGCACGGCCGCGGGCTGGATGCGCGGCGCGGGGTGATGGGCGGCGGCGCGATGGAGATCAACACGGTGCCGCAGTGGACCGGGACCGCGCGCGACGGCACGCGCTACGCGAAGATCCCGCGGTTGCGCTTTCCGATCGACGGCGATGGCCGTGCCGTGCTGGTGCAGGACGTCACCTACTACGGCAAGCGCGCGCTCTACGACGCGTTCCTCTTGTGGCGGCGCGGCGGTGAGGCGCCGAGCGGTCGGTTCGACCTGGCGGGTGCGCACATCGCGAAGCTGCGAACGCGCACGCCGGGCTTCGACCAGGACGGCAAGCCGATCACCGGCGTCGCCGACACCTTCGACACGGCGGTGTTCGACGACACCGCGTGGGGTCTCGTATGGCGGCCGGGTGCCGAGGCGCGCGGCGAGTTCCCACAGTATTTCCGCGAGGCTGGCGGCAAGCGCGTCGCGATCGCCGCGGCGGACGCGCCCGCCGAGACCGGCCTGCGCGACGCCGAGTTCCCGCTGGCGCAGGCCGGCGAGCCGTTCACGTCGCCGGATCGCGGCGCGTGGCGCGAACCGGGGCCGGTCGGGGACGCGCAGCAGGTGCGGCTCGGCGACGGCTCGCTGGTCACCTACCGCTGGTATCGCTTCGTCGACCAGCCGTCGCTGCAGCAATACCACTGGAGCGACGCGAAGAAGGCCGCGCTGCAGGAGTTCGTCGAACGCATCCACCGCGCCTGGCCGATCGATCGCGACTACCTGCCGCCGCCGCAGAAGGGCGAGCTGGTTGCGTTCGATCCGGCGCTGCTGGTGCAGCCGCCGGCCGGCCGCGAACATGGCTACGTGCCGATCGTGACGCGGCAGGAGCGCGCGCCCGCGGTGAAGTGACCCACGCATGTTGCTCGACCTCCTGTTCGTCGCCGTCGGCGCGGTCTGGTTCGCGGTCGCCGCGCGGGTGTTGCTGGGCAGCCGCGCGCTGCCGGACCTCGGCGCCGAGCCGTCCGCGCCCGGGGAGATCCCGCCGCGCGTCGCCGTGGTCGTCGCCGCCCGCGACGCCGCGCACGAACTCGAAGGCACGCTCGCGGCGCTGTTCGCCCAGCGGGACGTGGACCTGCAGGTGGTCGTCGTCGACGACCGTTCGGCCGACGCCACGCCGGCGCTGCTCGCCGCGCACGCCGCGCGTGAGCCGCGCCTCACCGTCGAACGCGTCGACTCGCTGCCCGAAGGCTGGCTCGGCAAGGTCCACGCGTGCCACCGCGGCGTCGCTCGCGCCGGCGACCGCGAATGGCTGCTGTTCGTCGACGCCGACACCGACCTCGCGCCCGACGTCGTCGCGCGCGCCGTGCGCACCGCGCGCCGCCTCGGCGTGCCGCACCTGTCGCTCGCGCCGGGCCTCGTCGGCCAGACCGCGCTCGGCCGCGCGCTGCTGGTGACGCTGAGCATGGGCCTGTTCCTGCGCGCGCTCGACGTCGCGCGCGGCGACGCGGAGCGCCCGTTCGGCGTCGGCGCGTTCTCGCTGATCCGCCAGGACGTCTACCGCGCGATCGGTGGCCACGACGCGCTGCGTCTGCAGGTCGTCGAGGACTGCGCGCTCGCCGGCAACGTGCTGCGCGCCGGCCACCGCAGCGCGTTGCGCATGGCCGTCGACGACTTCCGCGTGCGCTGGGTCACCGACGTGCCGAGCGCGTTCCGCGTGCTCGAGAAGAACTTCTTCGCGCTGTTCCGCTTCCGCACCCTGCCCGCGGTCGCCGTCGTCGCCGGCGAATTCGCCGCGTGGGCGCTGCCGCTCGCCGGCGCGCTGCGCGGCGGCGTCACCGGTTGGTTCGCTGCCGCCGGCTACCTCGCGCTGGTGCCCGTCGGCGCCGCGCTCGCCCGCCGCTACCGAGCGCCCTGGTGGCTCGGCTTCGCCGTGCCGGTGTTGTTTCCGCTCGTGCCCGCGATCCTGCTGCGCAGCGTCGTGGCGACGTTGCGGCGCGGCGGCGTGCGCTGGCGCGAGACGTTCTATCCGTTGGCGGTGTTGCGCGGTGGGTGAGCTTGGCGAGGACGCGACGCACAAGCGATGGAGCGGGCCGAAGCAGGGCGCAGCGCGCACGGCCCGGGCGTCGAGTTCGTGTCCAGCAAGGAGGGCGACCGAAGCGCGCGGAGGCGGGGCCTTGGCCCCGCCGAGCACGCTGGCAGGGAGCGCGCACAGCGCGCGAGCGCCGAGGCGTTTGCCCGACGCCGCAGGGCGGCGAAACGCGGCGCGCTCGGTCGTGGTGGTGGTGAGAAGTGCGGGCTAGTCTGCTGGCAGCGATGACCCCACCCACGTCGACCCATGCCCCGTACTGCTTCGTCCTGATGCCGTTCGGCGACAAGCCGGACCCGGCGGGCGGACCGCCGATCCCGTTCGATCGCATCTACGAGGTCGCGATCCGGCCGGCGGTCGAGGCGGCGGGGCTGATCCCGGTGCGCGCCGACGAGGAGCGGCTCAGCGGGATCATCCACAAGGCGATGTTCGAGCGGCTGCTGCTGTGCGAATACGCGGTCGCCGACCTGACGACGTCCAACGCGAACGTCTTCTACGAGCTGGGCGTGCGCCACGCGGCGCGGCCGCGGACGACCGTGGCGATCCATGCGCAGGGACAGCCGATCCCGTTCGACGTGACCTTCCTGCGGTCGATCCCCTATGGCCTCGGCGCCGGCAACGGCTTTCCCGATGACCAGGCCAATGCGCTGCGCGAGACGCTGACGGAGCGGCTCGCCGCCCTGCGGCAGCAGCACAAGGACGCGCCGGTGGACAGCCCGCTGTTCCAATTGCTCGGTGATTGGCGACCGGGGGACATCGCGCGGCTGAAGACCGACGTGTTCCGCGATCGCGCCGTGGTCAACGAGGTCAGCAGCGCGCGTCTCTCGGCCGCGCGGCGGGCCGGCAAGGCTGGTCTGGCGGCGATGCAGGAGGTGGAGGCCTCACTGGGTCATCTCGACCTCGAGGAGGCCGCGGTGATCATCGACCTGCTGCTGTCCTACCGCGCGATCAGCGCGTGTACGGCGATGGTCGACCTGATCGCTCGCATGCCCGGCGAGCTGGCCCGGCAGCCGATGGTCCGCGAGCAGCTCGCATTCGCGCTCAATCGCCGCGCGGGGCAGCCCGAACATGCCGGGGATCGCGAACGCGCCCGCGAACTGCTGGAGGAATTGATCGCCGAGCGGGGGCCGTCGTCGGAGAGCTGTGGGCTGCTCGGCCGCATCTACAAGGACGAGTGGCTCCAGCACCGCAACGAACGACCTCGCCTGGCGGCCGGTCACCTGCAGCAGGCGATCGATGCCTACCGGCGCGGCTTCGAGGCCGACAACCGTGACGCGTATCCGGGCATCAACGCGGTGACGTTGCTCGACGTGCGCGGCGACGACGAAGCGCTGCGCGAGCGCGACCGCCTGGTGCCCGTGGTGCGCTATGCCGTCGAGCGCCGCCTCGGTGCGAAGGCGCCCGACTATTGGGATCACGCGACGATGCTGGAGCTGGCCGTGCTCGGTGGCGACCAGGCGGCGGCCGATCGGCACGCGTCGCTGGCGCTGGCCTGCGTGCGCGAACGGTGGGAGCCCGAGACCACGGCGCGCAACCTGGCGATGATCCGCGAGGCGCGGCGGGACCGGGGCGATACACAGGTGTGGCTCGATGCGATCATCACGGACCTCGAGCACGCGGCCGCGGAACCGAACAAGCGGACGTGAGCATGCCGAAGCTGGCCCAGCCCCTGCCCAGGCCTGCCCCGGTGTTGCGCGTGGGGATCGTCGGGCACACCAGCCTGCCGAATGCCGCCGCCGTCGAACAGGCCATCGGCGAGGTGTTGCAGGCGATCCGGACCATCGCCGAACAATGCCTGCGAACGGCGACGGCGAAGCCGCTGTATGCGGCGTGCGCGCCGACCTTCCGGTTCGTGTCCAACCTTGCGCCGGGCGCCGACCAGGTCGGCACCGGTGTGGCACTGGCGCAGGAATTCGGCGAGGTCGTGGCGATCCTGCCGCTGCCGCAGGCCGACTACGTGGCTGCGGTGCGGCAGAGCCACGCGTATGCAGCGGACGAATTGGCGAAGCTCGCCGACGATCCGCGCGTGCATTGCCTGGTGCTGCCGGCTCTGTCGACCAGCCAGGGCGAACGGCAGGACGAGCGCTATGCGTTCGCCTCGCGGCTGATGATCGACCACGTCGACGTCCTGATCGCGGTCTGGCATGGCCCCGTGATCGAGAGCCGGAGCGCGAACGTGCCGAGCCTGACCGCGCAGTCGATCGAGCTGGCGCGCGAGCGCAACGTGCCGGTGGTGTGGATCGCGACGGGCAAGGCCGACCCGCTGCCGCATCGCTTCGCCGATGCGATCGTCGGGGCCGCAGCATGGGGGGGCGCCGATGTTCGCGGCGAGTTGCAGACCGGAGTGCGCGCCTTGCTGGACCCCTACCATGCGGCGGTCGACGTTCCCACTTCGCCGCAGCGCTGGCGGAAGGTGCGTCGGCAGTGGCTCGAGCACGTCTGTGGCGTGAGCGCTCACCACGTGCGGCAGTCATGGGCTGCCGAGTTGTCGACGTCGCAACGCGAGAGACAATCGCACGAGGAAGCTCGTGCAGCCCTGTGGCTCGCGCACGATGCCCTGCGCCACGTGCCAAGGGACCCGGCGGGGATCGGCAGGCTGGTGCTTGGCTGGCCGGTGGCGATCTGGCAGTGGTTGGCCCCCTTCCGCCTGGGGATGCGGCGCGCGCGCGGCTTGCGCGAACGGCTCGCGTTGCCGCCGATCGGCAACGCAGTCGCGGCGCAGCCGGCCCAGCCCGCCCAGCCGCTCCCGGCCCTGAAGGCCGTCGGTGATGCCGCGGACGGCCAGGCCGACCTGTTCATGGCGCGCTACCGGGCCATCTTCTCGCACATCTTCGGCCTCGGCGCCCTCGCGGTGGCGCTCGCGGTTGGCGCCTACCTGAGCAAGGTTGCCGACTTCAGGCCGTTCGGTGTCCAGCTCGGCGTCGTCTTCGCAGCGGTCGAACTGGTGGTCGTGTTCGCCATCCTGGGGATGCACATGCTCGCCCATGCGTCGGCCTGGCACCAGCGTGGCACGGACCTTCGCCTGGTGGCCGAGGCGATGCGGCAGGCGCAGTGGATCAACCAGGCGTTCTACACGATCCCGCGGCCGCGTCTCGATGGCCACGTGCAACACCCGCACGAGCCGTTGCCATGGCCGCAGTGGTACGTCCAGGCGAAGCTGCGCGAATACGACTTCGGGTTTGCGGCCGGCATGCGCATCCTGGCCGTGGACCTCGGCCATCTGCAGCGCGTCCGCGATGGCATCGTCGTCGGCCTCGTGCTTCACCAGGCGAATTGGTATCGCGACGGTGCGTTCGACCATTCGGTCTACCTCGAGCGCACCCACAGTTGGGAGGTGCGGCTGTTCCTCTGTGTGCTGGCCGCCTGCGTCGCCTCGGTCACGTTCTGCTTCCTGCCGATCGATCATCACTCGGTTGCCTATGCGGTGACGATGGGGGCCGCGCTGTTCCTCGCCGCGGCGCTGCCGGCGTTCGCGGCGGCGCTGCACGGGATCGCGGCCCAGGGCGAACTGCAGAGCATCCACAAGAAGTACCACCGCATGGCGCCCGCCATGCTGCTGCGCGCCGAGGCGCTGCAGGCGCTCGGCGACGACTTCACGCTCGCCGACCTCCAGCGTGAAGTGGCCATGGCATCGAGTGCGATGTTCGCCGAGGTGCAGGACTGGTACCGCTCCTACGGCGGGCATCCGCCGCCGCTGGTGTAGCTGGTCGTCGTCGGATCTCGTTACGCCGCACGGGGCATGCGCCGCGGCGTGGCGATGACCCGTCCTGAGGGGCTGGAGCAGGCTGCGCCGTTCGTTACAACGTTCGACCTCGCCGCGCCTCTCGCCACCCGCTTGCCGACACCAGCCAACGTGAACTCCGCCGCAGCCGTCTGGCTGCACACGCCGCCGTCGCCCGCGACGCTGCGCCAGCGCGCGCTGCTGGTCGGCGCCCTGCTGCTGTTCGCGGCCGCGCTGTGGTGGCTGGTGCCGCACGGCATCGGCGTGTCGTGGCGCGAGTGCGACACGCAGTCGATCGCGCGCAACCTGGTCGAGGACGGCTACGACGTGCTGCATCCGCGCGTCGAGTGGCGTGGCGACACCGATGGCTCGGTCGAATGCGAATTCCCGCTCTACCAGCTCGGCATCGCGGCGCTGCTGACGGTGTTCGGCGACGTCGAGTGGCCAGGCCGCGCGATCTCGCTGGCGGCGACGGTGGTCGCGGCGTGGTCGCTGTGGCGCTTGCTGCGGCGGCGCGTCGTGGCCGGCAGCGCGTTGGCGGGCACGCTGGCCTTCCTCGCCACCGGCAGCGCGATGCTGGTCGGCACGCGCGTGCAGCCGGATGCGCTGTGCCTCGCGTTCGGGCTCGGCGGGATGGTCGCGTTCGTCGACTACCTGGCCGGCGGACGCTGGCGCGACCTCGTGCTCGCGACCGTGCTGCTGGCGCTGGCCGGCCTCGAGAAGCCGCTGGCGCTGCAGCTCGGACTGCTGGCGTTCGGCTGGAGCGCGTGGCTGGCGCCGCGGCGACTCCGCGAAGTTCGCCTGTGGTTCGCCTATGTGGCGATCGCCGGCATCGTCGCCCTCTGGTTGTGGCACGGCTACCGGCTGTGGCAGACGACGGGCCTCAGCTTCGGCGTGATCGGTGGCGACGACTCGAAGTTCCCCGGCGCGCAGGTGCTGACGGGCAAGGTCTGGCTGAACCTGGCCTGGACGACGCTGCACTACGGGCTCGGGCCGCTCGGCGTCAGCGCGCTCCTGCTGCTCGCGGTGCGGCGGCGCCTCGACGCGAGCGACGTGATCCTGGCGGCGGCGGTGTTCGCGGGGCTGGTCGTGTCGCTGCGCTACAGCTACCACGGCGGCCTCGGACCGCACTACCACATGTGGGCGGCGTCGGCCGGCGCGTGGTTCGTCGGCCGCGCGTTCCCCGCACGCGCCGACATGCGCTGGTGGCTGCCGTTCCTGGTGTGCGTCGCGGTGTGCGGCGGCTGGCGGCTGCGCGAGGAGCGCGGCATGCGCACGATGGTCAACGCATCGCCG
>CAYMRG010000122.1:0-11314 GCA_964392555.1 uncultured candidatus Brocadiaceae bacterium | reverse complement strand
TCTGTCGAACATGCTGTTCGGCGCGTTCGTCCCGGGTGCGTCGAATCGGCAGCGCAACGTGGCGTTCGTGATGCCGAACGCGACCTGGCTGGTCGGCACGCCGCTGCACTTCCAGTGGCAGGTCGCGACCACTGACACGGGCATTCCGGCCGGGTGGGTGACTTCGAACGCCGCCGGCTGCACGATCCTGTGAACGCCGCGCGGACGCGTCGTCAGCGCGTCAGCGCGGCGTAGTAGTCGCGCAACAGCGCGTCGCGTTCGGCCGGGGTCGCGGGCAGGGCGGGCCCGCTCGCGCCGCCGACCGTCAGCGGGGATGCGAACACGTCCTGCAGCGCCTGCCACAGCCCCGCGTTGGCGGGGCCGAGCGCCTCGACGACCGCGTGGGCCCAGCAGAAGTAGCCGCGCACCAGCAGCTGGCTCCAGCCGGCGGGCGGCGCGCGGCGGATGTCGCGCAGGTTGTCGAGCTTGTCGGCGAGCTTGACGAGGCGGGCGCGCGGCGAGATCCCGCGCGCGTGCTCGACCTGATGGCGCTTGCGCTCGACCTTCGGCAGCGTCTTGTCGTCGGTGACCTCGGCGACGACATCGTCGACCTCGCGGCCGAACGCGGTGACGAGTTCGGCGTGGGTCGTGCCGGTGTCCTCGATCGTGTCGTGCAGCAGCGCCGCGGCCAGCGTCGCGGGGTCGGTGACGCCGCCCTCGCTGGCGATGCTCGCGGCGACGGCGATCGGGTGGTTGACGTAGGGGACGTCGCCGTTCTTGCGCCGCTGGTCGCGGTGCTGGCGCGCCGCGAACGCGGCGGCGCGCAGCAGCAGCGTCGCGTCGGCCACGCCGCTCACACCGTCTCGCCGCGCCGCTCGAAGCGCTTGCGGTCGGTCTCCTTGAGGTAGACCTTGCGCAGCCGCACGGACTTCGACGTCACCTCGACCAGCTCGTCCTCGCCGACGTACTCGAGCGCGTCCTCGACGTTGAACGCGCGCGGCGGCGGCAGCTTGACGAACGTCTCCTTGTTGGAGCTGCGGATGTTGGTCGCCTTCTTCTCGCGGACGACGTTGACGACGAGGTCGTTGTCCTTGCAGTGCTCGCCGACCAGCATGCCCTCGTAGACCTCGGCGCCCTCGGCGACGAAGAACGTGCCGCGATCGCGCAGGCCGTCCATCGCGTAGAACGTCGACGCGCCCTGCGCCATCGACACCAGCACGCCGGCGATGCGCTCCTCGATCGCGCCGCGGAACGGGCCGTAGCCGTGGAACACGTGGTGCAGCGTCGCCTGGCCCTGCGTCGCGTTGAGCAGGCGGCTGCGCACGCCGATCAGGCCGCGCGCCGGGACCGTGAACTCGAGGCGCGTGAAGGTGCCCTTGCGGTCCATCTTCAGCAGCTCGGCCTTGCGGGTGCCGAGGATCTCGATCACCTTGCCGACCGCCTCGGCCGGCGCGTCGACCGTCAGGTATTCGATCGGCTCCTGCTTCTCGCCGTCGATCTCCTTGAACAGCACCTGCGGTTTGCCGACCGCGAACTCGTAGCCTTCGCGGCGCATCGTCTCGAGCAGGAAGCCGAGGTGCATGACGCCGCGGCCCGACAGCTTGAAGCTGTCGGCGCCATCGCCCGGTTCGACGCGCAGCGCGACGTTGACGCGCAGCTCCTTCTCGAGGCGCTCGCGGATGTGGCGCGAGGTGAGGAACTTGCCGCCGTCCTTGCCGGCGAACGGCGAATCGTTGACGCGCATGACGATGGTCATCGTCGGCTCGTCGATCGCGATCACCGGCATCGCCTCGGGGTGTTCGGTCGCGGCCAGCGTGTCGCCGATCTCGATGTCCTCGACGCCGTAGATGCCGCACAGGTCGCCGGCCTCGACCTGCTTGGTCTCCTCGCGCGACAGGCCGACGAAGCGGTAGACGCCGCGCACGGTCACCTCGCGCTGCGAACCGCGGCGCGACAGGTGGACGACCCGGTCGTTGGTGCCGATGCGGCCACGATGGACGCGGCCGATCGCGATGCGGCCGACGTAGTCGCTCCAGTCGAGCGTCGTGACGCGGAACTGCAGGCCGGCGTTGGGGTCGTCCTTGGGTGCCGGGATGTGGCTGAGGATCGCCTCGAACAGCGACTGCAGGTTCTTGCCCTCGCCGCCCTGCTTCGCCGCGGCGAGATCGGTCGTCATCCAGCCCTGGCGACCGGAGCCGTAGAACACCGGGAACTCGAGCGCCTGCTCGTCGGCATCGAGGTCGATGAACAGGTCGAAGACCTCGTTGACGACCTCCTGCGGCCGCGCGTCGGGCTTGTCGATCTTGTTGACGACGACGATCGGCTTGAGGTGGTGCGAGAACGCCTTTTGCAGGACGAAGCGCGTCTGCGGCATCGGCCCTTCGGCCGCGTCGACCAGCAGCAGCACGCCGTCGGCCATCGACAGCACGCGCTCGACCTCGCCGCCGAAGTCGGCGTGGCCCGGCGTGTCGATGATGTTGATGCGCGTGCCCTGGTAGGTGACGACCGTGTTCTTGGCCAGGATCGTGATGCCGCGCTCCTTCTCGAGCTCGTTGCTGTCCATCACGCACTCGCCGACCGCCTGGTTCTCGCGGAAGGTGCCGGTCTGGCGGAGCAGGCCGTCGACGAGCGTGGTCTTGCCGTGGTCGACGTGGGCGATGATCGCGACGTTGCGGATGTTCTGGGCCATGGGTCGTAGCCGCGCGCGGCCGCGGCGGCGCCTCAGGCGCCTGCCGGCCGGAAAATGCGGGCGAAGGATTGTCGCCAACGGCCCGCTGCGGTCAACCCCGGCGCGGCGCCGGGGTCATCCGGCGCCGCTCCCTGGCCTCAGTTGAGGCCGACGACCTGCTGCAGCGCGTTGCTGGCGGCCGGGATCAGGTCGCCACCCGTGAACAGGCCGTCCATCAGGACGTACTGCGAGAAGATGCGCGCGCCCAGGATCCCCGGGTTGTAGCCGCTCGGAACGACCAGCGGCACCGTGCCGACGACGCTGGTCGGCGGGAAGAACGTGATCTCCCACAGCAGCGCGCCGGGCGTGACGCTCAGCACGCAGGGCGGCGTCAGCAGGCCCGGCAGCTGCAGGCCGGGCGAGGTCTGGCCGACGTCGACGAGCTGGACGCCTACCAGGGCACCCGCCGGGATGTTCGACGCGTTCCAGGTCACCGACTGGCCGCCGAACAGGCGACCCGCATACTGCGCACCGCCTGCGACCGGCGTCGCCACGGCCGTCAGGCCGATGTTGCCGGTCGAGCCTTCGATCGCGGTCTGGAACGGCACCTCCGCCGACAGGTCGCGCGACTGCGGGTCGACCGAGTTGACGCCGGCGATCAGGCCGCGCGAGAAGCCGACGATCGCGGCGTTGTTGCCGGCGGTCGCCGTCGAGCTGCCGACGACCGACGGCATCGACCCGTAGCGGAACTCGACCACGCCGGTCGCCTCGTACATCGCGACCTGGAAGTTCCAGACCGTGTGGCCGGCGATGCCGGTGCCGTTGACGACGTTGAACTCGCCGATGTCGAGCCACGTCACGTAGCACACGGCGTTGCCGGGGCCGCCTGAGGTGTCGGTCACCGCGTGCAGGCCGGCCGCCGGGTTCAGGGTGAGGTTGCGACCGCAGTTCAGGTCGTGCCAGTAGGGGGCGAGGCGCGCCGTGTAGGGCGTCGCCGTCGTGTTGCCGAGCAGCTGCGAGACGACGGGTGCGAACGACGTCGCGGTCATCACCGAGTCGAGCCAGAGGAAGCCGTTGGTGCACGGCTTGATCGTCGTCGTGCTGCCACCCGGGTAGTTGAACGTGAAACCGAGCGGCCAGGTTACCAGCGCGTCATCCGCCGTGCTCTGCGCGGTCGCATTGACCTTGGTCCCGTCGAACGCCGGGGCGCCGGCCGTGACCGTGTAGGTCTGGAACGCGCTGTCCGGCGTCAGCGTGATGCCGTTGCTGAGGTCCCACGCCTGGCCGTTGACCCACGACTGGTAGAACGTCGATGGCGAACCGCCGCAGGCGGCGCCGTAGAACTCGTTCGTTGCCGGCAGGGTCGCGGCGTAGCCGCCGGTGCCGGTGAATTCGATGCCGATGACGGGCGGAGCGGTCGAGTTGGTGCCGGTGGCGGCGCCGACGGTGCCGGTGTTGATGCCCCTGCCCCGCACCACGGTGAGGCCGCCGGTGGTGTCCTGCGTGCCCAGCAGCGCCAGCGGCGCCGCGTTGCTCGGCGCGGTCGGCATGTCGATGTCGATGATGAGGTTCGGCTCCGGGCCGGTCGGATCGTAGACGATCGTGTTGCCGAGGGCGGTGAGGTCGAGGTCGATGCGCCAGTTGTTCGGCACCGAGCCGACCGAGGGGGCGAGCGTGACGGTCGTCGTGCCGGGCAGGCCCATCGTCGTCGTGTCGGGCGCGACCGGCGCGCGGTTGGTCGCGAACGTCGTCGACATCGTCGTCGTGTTCAACGAGGTCGAGCCGGCGGTCACCGTGACGCCGCTG
Source organism: uncultured candidatus Brocadiaceae bacterium (assembly GCA_964392555.1). Classification (GTDB taxonomy): domain Bacteria; phylum Planctomycetota; class UBA1135; order UBA1135; family UBA2386; genus CAYMRG01. The sequence continues at coordinate 6,861 of CAYMRG010000122.1, read as the reverse complement.
TAGACCTGGCCACCGAGGTTGACCTCGGCATCCTCACCGCGGAAGCGGATGTGGGTGATCGTGATCGGGCCGGTCACGCCGTTGTTGAGGAAGTGGCTGGCTTCGTAGATCACCTGGAACCGGCCCGCCGTCGTGCGCCACCAGGAGGTGGAGCCGACGTTCGCGAGCTGGGTCGTGCTCTCGCAGAGGTTGTGGTTGTCGGGGAGGACGAGCTGCTGCTGGGCCTGCAAGGCGCCGGCCATTGCGGCAAGCGCGAGCAACGAAGAAGCGGTACGCATGGAAGACGTGAGGAAAGGGACGTCGCCCGACCCGACGTGGGCCGGCGCCGAACCGAGAAACCTACCGGGTGGTGGCCTGTGGCCGCGGTCGGTGCAATTCCGGTACGTGCGGCGCATCCTGCGCGCCGCAAACATGTTGGGCTCAGGGTAGAGCGCAGCCGAGCGCGCGCAGCTCGGCGCACACGCGCAGCAGCGGCAGACCCTCGATTGCCGACTGGTCGTCGCTGGCGATCGCCGCGAACAAGGCGATGCCGAGCCCTTCGATCTTGTAGCTGCCGGCGCAGTCGAACGGCTGCTCCGCGGCGACGTAGCGTTCGATCGCGGCGCGATCGAGCGGGCGCATCGTCAGGCGCGTGGTGTCGACGAATTCGACCAGGCCATGCGGATGCGCGATCGCGACCGCGGTCACCAGCTCGTGCGTGCGGCCCTGCATTCGCTGCAGCTGTTCGATCGCGCGCGCCGCATCGCCGGGCTTGTCGAGCAGCTCGTCGCCGAGCACGGCGCACTGGTCGCTGCCGATCACGATCGCATCGCGTTCGCCGGCGGCGACGGCGAGCGCCTTCCGGCGCGCCAGTTCGATCGCCGCCGCGCGCGGGGTGGCGGCGGCCGCCTTGACCGGAGCTTCGTCGACGCCCGGCGCACGGCAGGCGAACGGCACGCGCAGGCGTTCGAGCAGGCGCCGGCGATAGGGCGAAGTGCTTGCGAGCACAAGACGGATCATCGGCCGGTATCTGAGCGGGCGGAAAAGGCTGCTCCCAGTGTGAAAATCGCCGGCGCCCGGTGATGTTGTTCCACCCCACGGGCCGGGATCTGCCGCGGCCAACTGGAATCCTCATGAAGAACTTCGTCCTCGCTGGCAGCGCCTCGTCGCTGCTGTTCCTCGCCGCGTGCGGCGGCGATTCGGCCAAGCCCGAAGCGCCCAAGTTGGACAACGTCCCGGCGGCGCCGCAGCAGCCGGCGCCTCAAGCGTCGCAGGCCGCCGCCAAGAAGCCGACCCCGCCGGTCAAGGTCGACATGGCGATGGTCAAGGCGATGTTCTCGACCGCGCCCGCCGCGCCCGCCGCGCCGGTGCCGTCGACGTCGGAGCGCGTCGCGCTGGGCAAGCTGCTGTTCCACGAGAAGTCGTTGTCCAAGCATGGCAACCTGAGCTGCTCGTCCTGCCACGACCTCGCCAACTACGGCCAGGACGGCAAGCCGACCTCGCCGGGCAGCGGTGAGGGCACGCTCGGCACGCGCAACACGCCGACGGTTTACAATGCGTTCCGCCAGTTCGTGCAGTTCTGGGACGGCCGCGCCGCGTCCGTCGAGGAGCAGTCGACGGGCCCGATGATGAACGCCGTCGAGCACGGCTTCGCCAACGAAGGCGAGCTGGTCGCGAAGATGAAGGAGAAGCCGGAGCTGGTCGCGGCGTTCGCCAAGGCCTTCCCGGACGACAAGGACGCGGTCTCGATCGCCAACTTCAAGAACGCCGTCGGCGCGTTCGAGCGCACGCTGACGACCAAGTCGAAGTTCGACGACTTCCTCGGCGGCAACGCCGCCGCATTGAGCAACGAGGAGAAGGCCGGCCTGAACCTGTTCCTCAACAAGGGCTGCATCACCTGCCACATGGGCCCGATGCTCGGTGGCGCGATGTACCAGAAGACCGGCGTCTACAAGCCGTACCCCAGCACCGACACGGGCCGCATGGAGGTCACGAAGTCCGAGGCCGACAAGAACATGTTCAAGGTGCCGATGCTGCTCAACGTCGAGAAGACGGCGCCCTACTTCCACGACGGCAAGTCCGCGACGCTCGAGGATGCCGTCAAGGTGATGGCGGACATCCAGCTCAACACGCAGCTGAAGGACGAGGAGGTCGCGTCGATCGTGACCTTCCTGAAGACGCTGACCGGCCCGCTCCCGGCCGAGTTCGCCGCGAAGAAGTAGTCGCGGCCTCCTCTTCTCTCTTCCCTTTTCTCTTCTGCCTTTTTCTTCTCTGTCTTTTCTGCTCTGCCTTTTTTTCTTCTCTGTGGCCTCTGTGTTCTCTGTGTTTATTTCTCTGTAGGAAAAGAAAAACAGAGAAGAAAACAGAAGGATTAAACACAGAGAACACAGAGACCACAGAGAAGAAAAGAACGGCAGAAGAGAAGAACAGAGCAGAACAGAGCCAGAAGAGAAGAGAAGAGAGCAGAAGAGAAGGGCGGACGACTCAGCTCGCTGTGCCCGTGTGCGACAGCATGCGGGCGTAGGCGCCGCCGCGACGCAGCAGCTCGGCGTGCGTGCCCGCCTCGATGATGTGGCCGTGGTCGAGGACGAGGATGCGGTCGGCGTTGCGCACCGTGGAGAGACGGTGGGCGACGACCAGCGCCGTGCGGCCGCGCAGTGACGCTTCGAGCGCGTGCTGCAGCCGTGCCTCCGAGGCGCTGTCGATGCTCGCGGTCGCCTCGTCGAGGACCAGGATGTCGGGCTCGACGACCAGCGCGCGGGCGAACGCGAGCAGCTGCCGTTCGCCCTGCGAGAACGTGCCGCCGCGCTCCTGCACCTCGGCGCGCAGGCCGTCGGGCAGGCGCCGCACGAAGTCCGCAGCTCCGACCGTCTCGAGCGCGCGCCAGACGCGCGCCTCGTCGATGCCGCGGTCGAACAGCCGGACGTTGTCGAGCACGGTGCCCGTGAACAGGAACAGGTCCTGGGCGACGTAGGCGACGCGGCGGCGCAGGTCGCCGATTCGCAGGTCGCGCACGTCGGTGCCGTCGACCGTGATCGCGCCGCCCTGGACGTCGCGCAGGCGTGCCACCAGCGACAGCAGCGTCGTCTTGCCGGCGCCGGTCGGACCGACGATCGCGACGGTCTGGCCGGGCTCGGCGACGAACGAGATCCGATCGAGCACCGGCTTGTCGCCGTAGGCGAACGTCACGTCGGTGAACGCGATGCGCGCCGCGCCGCGCTTCGGGCTCGCCTGCGCCGCGGCATTCGCCGGCGGGAACGCCTCGACACCGAGCAGCTGGAAGACGCGCTCGGCGCTGGCGAACGCGGCCTGCAGCACGTTGTACTTCTCGCCCAGCTCCTTCACCGGCGAGGAGAACAGGCTGTAGTAGAGCCAGAACTGCACGAACTGCCCGGGCTGCATCGTGCCCGCCAGCACCGCCGAGCCGCCGAACCAGAACAGGCCGATCGTCGTCAGGCGCAGCGCCAGATCGACCAGGGCGAAGAACAGCGAGAAGTGGAGCACGGTGTCGCGCCAGGCCTCGGCCGTCGACGCGTTGCGCTCGGCGTAACGCGCCGCGATCGCCTGTTCGCGGCCGAACGCGCGCGTCGTGCGGATGCCGCCGACCAGCTCGGTCGTGAACGCATTCTGCAGCGCGAGCCGGCCGCGGACGGCGCGGTAGGCGCGCTGCGCGTTGCGGCGGAACAGCACGCTGATGATCACGACCACCGGCGTCGTCGCGATCGTGAACAGCGCGAGCGGCACGTCGAGGAAGAGCAGCACGATCAGCACGCCGACGATCTTCAGCAGGTCGAACACCGACTGCAGCACGCCGGTGGCGATCAGCTCGTTGAGATTCTCGACGTCGCTGGTGACGCGCGTCGTCAGCTTGCCGGCGGTGTTCTGTTCGTGGCAGCGCAGCGACGTGCCGAGCAGGTGCGAGAACAGCGCGGACCGGACGTCGCGGATCACGCGCTGGCCGTTCCACGCGGTCAGCAGGCCATAGACGTAGCCGAGCAGGGCACCGCCGAGGGTGACGCCGAGGAAGCCGGCGCCGTACCACCAGAGGTGCGCCATGCGCTCGTCGGCGCTCGCCGCGGCATCGCGCATCGGTCCGTCGATCGCGTGGCGCATCAGCCACGGACCGAGCATCTCGAGCGCGAACGACAGCAGCAGGATCAGCAGGCAGGCGGCGAAGCCGGCGCGATAGGGGCGGACGAACGGCCACAGCCGCACCAGGAAGCCGAGCTGGATGCGGCCCTCGACGGCGTCGTCGGCGTACGGATCGCTCACGTCGCCTCCTCGGCGCTGCTCTCGAGCGCCGCGGCCTCGGTCTGGCGGCGCCACGCGGTCGCGTAGAGCCCGTCGTTCGCCAGCAGGTCGCGATGGGTGCCCCGTTCGCGCACGGTGCCGTCGTCGAGCACCAGGATCAGGTCGGCGTCGCTCAGCACGGACAGCCGGTGGGAAGCGACCAGCAGCGTGCGGCCGCGGCGGGCGCCGCGCAGGCCGGCGAGGATACGCTGCTCGGTCACCGGATCGACCGCCGACAGTGTGTCGTCGAGCAGCAGGCCCGGGCGGTCGCTGAGCAGGGCGCGCGCCAGCGACACGCGTTGCTTCTGCCCGCCGGACAGCGTGACGCCGCGTTCGCCGACGATCGTCTCGAGCCCCGCGGCGAGCTGCGGCAGGTCTTGGTCGAGCGCCGACGCCTCGAGCGCCGCGTCGATCGGGGCGCCGCCGTCGGTCTCGACGCCGGCGAAGGTGACGTTGGCGGCGACCGTGTCGCTGAACAGGAACGGCTCCTGCGGCGCGAGCGCGAACTGCTGGCGGAGATGCGATGGCGCGAGGTCGAGCACATCGTGGTCGTCGACGAACACCGTGCCGCGCGGCGGATCGTAGAACCGCAGCAGCAGCGCGAGCAGCGTCGACTTGCCGCTGCCGACGGGGCCGACCAGGCCGAGCTTGCGGCCTGCGTCGAGCGTGAACGACACGTCGCGCAGCGACGGCCGGTCGGCGCCGGGATAGGTGAACGTCAGGCCGGTCACGCGCAGCCGACCGTGCAGCGGCGGCCTGGCGCCGGCGTCGGATTCGCCCGGGACCTCGAACAGCTCGGCGATGCGCGTGCCGGCGGCGACCGCGCGCGGCATCGTCGCCAGGGTCCAGCCGAGGATCTCCAGCGGGAACGTCATCGTCGCCAGGTAGCCGAGGAACTGGAACAGCTGACCGACGGTGATGTGGCCGGCGATCAGCTGCTGGCCGCCGACCAGCAACACGCCGAGCATCACGACGCCGCTGGTCGAGTGCGACAGGCCGTTCATCAGCGAACGCAGCCGGACGAGCCGCAGGTTGGCGAGCAGGTAGCGGCGGTTCCTGGTCGCCATCGCGGCGCGTTCGCGGTCGACCGCGTCGAATTGTTGCACGGTGCGGATGCCGGCGAAGTCCTCCTGCGCGCGCTGCGACACGTCGCCGATCGCCTCCTGGGTCGCCTTGCTCCATTTGTGCAGGCGCGGCAGGATCGTGCGCATCGCGGTGAACAGCACGGCGAACACGCCGATGCTGGCGAGCGTCACCGGCACGTTCATCGTCATCATCAGCCATGCGCCGGCCGGCAGCAGGCAGAGCGTGCTGCCGCCGTGCAGCAGCAGCGGTCCCATGACGAATCGGACGAGCTCGACGTCCTGGGTCAGCCGGCTCATCACGTCGCCGGTGCGCGATCGGTCGAACCAGGCGACCGGCAGCCGCTGCAGGTGGTCGACGAGTGCGTTCTTGAGCTCCTGCTCGACGTGGCGCGAGACGTCGATCAGGGTCTTGCGGGAGACGTAGCGGCTGGCGGACTCGACCAACGCCAGCACCAGCAGCAGCAGGCAGGTGTCGCGCAGCACGGTCGGCTCGCTGCCCGGCCGGAGCTGGTCGAGCGCGGTGCCGAGCAGCCGGGTCATCGCCAGCGTCGCCGCGGCATGGACGGGCACGAGCACCGACCCGAGCACGACCATGCCGAGATGGCGGCGCAGCAGGGCGGCGGGGCGCCCGAAGGCGCGCGCGATCGTTCGGGTCCAGGCCAAGGTCCGCAGCATCGAGGCTCGGGGGCGGTGATGCAAATGCCGACAGCGGCGGCGTCGCGACTCCGGTCCAGGAACGGGACGGTCCACGGGATCGGGCTCACTACGGGACCCCCCGGTGTCGATAGCCCCGGGACCATGTCGAGGCCGGGAACCAGTCACGGGAAGGGAACAGCCATGCAGTCACCCCATGTTCATTCGCGGGAGGCAGGCTTCACGTTCGCGGAGATCGCGTTCGGGATGCTGATCCTCGTCCTCGGCGCCGTCGTGTTGATCAACCACATCTCGATCAACTACCAGACGACCAACACCGAGCGCGACCGCGTCTTCGCCTACACGAAGGCACAGTCGCTGCTCTCGGAGATCCAGGCCTACGTCGACCGCGGCCAGGTCGACGCGGCGGTCGACCTCGACGTGCTCGACGACGGCGTCGTCAACAAGACGCCGCTGACGATCGAGACCGACTCGGGTGGCGCCCTGCTGGCGCCCGACCACGCGCTGTCCGGCAACTACCAGCGCAACAACGTCTGGGTCTGGTCGCGCCGCATCTCGGTGCAGCCGTTCGTCGGCCTCAACAACCGCAACGTCCGCTACGTGACGGTGCGCATCTACAAGAAGGACTCGAACGGTCAGGACCACTCGATGGCCGACCTGTCGGCGGTCATCAACTCGGCCGGCAGCGCCTTCCCGACCACGCAGGTGTTCGACCTCTACCTGCTGGCGATCGAGAACATCCCCGGCTGGTGGGTGTTCATGGACTCGATCAAACCCTTCGTCGAGTCGATGATCACGGACCTCGAGACCCGCAACCCGGGTCTGCAATTCCGCACGCACTGGATCACCCAGG
>CAYMRG010000121.1:0-11355 GCA_964392555.1 uncultured candidatus Brocadiaceae bacterium | reverse complement strand
CGGCGATCCCCCGGCCGAGGTGCTGGTGCCGCTGCGCCGCTACGGCGACCTGCTCGGCCGGGCGTTCCAGATCGCCGACGACTGCCTGGACCTGACGGGGACGTCGGCCGAACTGGGCAAGAACCCGCTCGCCGACGTGGCGCTCGGCAAGCTGACCTGGCCGGCGATGGTCGGGCTCGAACGGAGCCTTGCCACCGCGCGGGAGCTGGCGACCGAGGCGGCCGCGACCGCGCGGGAGGTGGGGCGGGCGGTCGCCGCCTGGCGGCGGGTTCCGGACGCCGCGCTGGACGAGGCGGTCGGCCTGCTGCAAGATGTCGCGTTCTACGCCGTGGAAAGACGCCGTTGACCGACCCAAGTCCGGTCCCGGCGTCCGGTCACGGTGTGACCGCCGCCAGGAGTTGCCTTGGACCAAGCCTCCCCGACCCCTCTGTTCGATCAGGTCGACAACCCCGACGACCTCAAGAAGCTGGCGCGCGAGCAGTTGCCGCAGCTCTGCGCCGAGATGCGCAAGGTCATCCTCGATGTGGTCTCGGTCACCGGCGGCCACCTCGGCTCAGGCATGGGCGTGGTCGAGCTGACGGTCGCGCTGCACTACCTGTTCGACTTCGCCGAGGACCGGCTGGTGTGGGACGTCGGCCACCAGTGCTACCCGCACAAGCTGCTGACCGAGCGCAAGGCCCGCTTCCACACGCTGCGGCAGAAGGGCGGGCTCAGCGGCTTCTCCAACAAGTGGGAGTCGAAGTACGACGCCTACCTGATGGGCCACGCCGGCACCGCTGCCTCGGCGGCGCTCGGCATCGCGATGGGTGACCGCATGATCGGCCGCGACCGCCACTCGGTCGCTGTGGTCGGCGATGCGGCGATGGGCTGTGGTGTCGCCTTCGAAGCGATGAACCACGCCGGGTCGCTCGAGAACGACCGCCTGCTGGTGGTGCTCAACGACAACCGCTGGTCGATCGCCAAGACCGTCGGCGCGCTGTCGCGCCACCTCAACAAGCTGCGGTCGGGCACGTTCTACAACCGCGCCAAGGAAGGTCTGCACCACCTGATCCAGGCGATCCCGCTGGTCGGCAAGGACCTCGACGCGAAGCTCGGCGACACCGTCGAGATGCTGAAGAACATGGTCGTGCCCGGCCAGATCTTCGAGGAGCTCGGCTTCCGCTACTTCGGCCCGATCGACGGCCACGACATGAACGCGCTGCTCGGCGCGTTCGAGAACGTCAAGAAGCTGCCCGGCGTCACCCTGCTGCACGTCCTGACCGAGAAGGGCAAGGGCGTACCCGGCAGCGAGGACCGCTACGACCGTGCGCACGCGGCCAAGCCGCAGCCGAAGAAGAAGCCCGAGAAGGTGCCGGTCGAGCCGTGCGTGCTGCAGCCGGTCGTGCCGCTGACCAAGCCGGGGCGCACCTGGACCGAGTGGTTCGGCGACGGCCTGATGCAGATCGCCGAGCAGGATCCGAAGGTCGTCGCGCTGACCGCCGCGATGCCCGACGGCACCGGCCTGATGGAGTTCCGCGACAAGTTCCCGGATCGCTTCGTCGACGCCGGCATCGCCGAGCAGCACGCGGTCGCGATGGCTTCGGGCATGGCGACCGCCGGCATGAGGCCGGTGTGCGCGATCTACTCGACGTTCCTGCAGCGTGGCTACGACCAGGTCTTCCAGGAAGTGATCCTGCAGAAGCTGCCGGTCGTGTTCGCGATGGACCGCGGTGGCCTGGTCGGCGAGGACGGCGCCACGCACAACGGCATCTACGACATCTCCTTCCTGCGCTGCCTGCCGGGCATCGTGCTGATGGCGCCCAAGGACGGACCCGAACTGCACGAGATGATGCGCTTCGCGTTGGCCCTGCCGGTGCCGAGCGGCATCCGCTATGCGCGCGGCAACGCGCCGGGCCTACACGAGCTGATCGGCTGGCACGGTCGCCACCAGCCGCTCGAGCTGGGCAAGATGGAGATCCTGCGCGAAGGTGCGGACGGCGCCGTGCTGGCCTACGGGCACATGGTGCAGACCGCGCTCGAGGCCGCGGCGCTGCTCGACAAGCGCGGCATCCACATCGAGGTCGTCAACGCGCGCTTCTGCAAGCCGCTCGACGAGCAGGGCGTGCTCGCGCTCTGCGACCGGCACGATCGCGTCGTCACGCTCGAAGACCACAGCAAGGTCGGTGGGTTCGGCAGTGCGGTGCTCGAATGCCTGGCCGCGCACGGCCCGGTGCGCGCGCAGGTCCAGGTGATGGGCGTGCCCGACGAGCTGATCGAACACATGAGCCGCAACCAGGTCATGGAGTACTGCGGCCTGACCGCGGCCCAAGTCGCCGAACGCTTCCTCGCCGAGCGGTTCGCCCCCGGGGGCGCGCCGCTGGTGCGCTGACCGGAGCCGCGCCATGGCCGAACGCGCGATCCGTCGCGTGCTGCTGGTCGGTGACGCGCGCAAGGGCGGCACCGAAGAACTCGTGCAGCGCCATGCCGAGTGGCTCGGCACGCGCGGGATCACCGTCGACACGGTCGTCGATCGCGACGCGCCGCTGCGCGACGTCGCCGCCGACGTCGTCGTCGTCTGGGGCGGTGACGGTTCGCTGCTCGCCGCCGCGCGGCGCATGGCGGATCGCCAGCGACCGACGCTCGGCATCAACCGCGGCCGGCTCGGCTTCCTGACGGCGTTCGAGGACGAACAGAGCGAGCAGGCGCTCGAGCTGTTGCTCGCCGGCCGCCTGACCGAGGCGCCGCGGCTGATGTTCCGCTGCCAGATCGAGGCCGGACTCGGCGCGCCGGCCGACCTGCTCGGGCTCAACGACGTCGTCGTCAGCCGCGCCGGTGCGGGCGGCATGATCATCGTGCGCGTGCGCCGCGGCGACGCCGTACTCGGCACCTACCGCGGCGACGGCGTGATCGCCGCGACCGCGATCGGTTCGACCGCCTACTCGATGGCCGCCGGCGGCCCGGTGGTCGCGCCGGACCTCGACGCACTGGTGCTGACGCCGCTGGCCTCGCACTCGCTGAGCGCGCGCCCGATCGTGCTGCCGGTCGACGACGGCCTCGAGTTCGAGGTCGTCGAGGTCGGCGACATGCCGTACGCGTATTGCGTCGTCGACGGGCAGGAACAGGTGCGCGTCGGGGTCGGCACGCGCATCGTGATGCGCCCGGCGAAGGAGCGGTTCCGTCACCTCGTCCAGGGGCCGTCGCAGTTCTTCCAGGTGCTGGTCGCGAAGTTCGGCTTCGGCGCGATGGCGAAGTCGCGCCGCTGAGCGACGGCTTGGCGCCGCCGCGGTCGGGCCAACGGCTGTCGGGGCACCGGCTTGGCGCGCTACAGGATGTCGAGGATGCCGGTCGCGCCGTTGGTCAGCGTGTCGACGGTCGCCATGTAGTTCATGCCGACGGCGATCCGCGTGTTCCACGGCAGCGGATCCTTGTCGCCGATCCCGCCGAGTGCCGCCGCGGCGAACGCGCGTGCCAGCGCCGGGCGGCCGCGATCGCGGAGGATCACGACCAGCGGATCGATGCTGCGGCGGTCGCCGACCTGCGCCAGGGCCGCGGCCAGCGAGGCCAGCACGGCGGTGCTGTCGCTGGCCTCGAGCAGGCGCTGCAGGGTCGGCACGACGCGCACGTCGCCGAGCCGGCCGAGCGCCAGCGCCGCCTGCTGGACGACGAACGGCACGCGGCGGTGTTCGTCGATCAGCTGCAGGATCGGATCCGCGGCGGCACGGTGGTCGAGCAGCGCCAGCGCGAGGCACGAGTAGCCGATCAGCTGCGCGAACGTTACGCCGTCGCCGAGCCGCGGCAGCAGCACATCGGCGCCTTCGTCGTAGCCGCACAGGCCGAGCGCCAGGCCCAGGGCCGACTTCGCGTCCTGGTTGCCGACGTCGAGGAATTCGTCGCGCAGCAGCTGGCCGATGGTCGTGTCGACGTCCCCGCCGGCGCGGGTCTTGGTGCGGGCCAGCAGGCCGAGCGACAGCGCGAGCCACGGCCGTTCGATCGCGCGGTTGGCGGTGCCGAACAGCCGCAGCAGCGCGGTGCGATTGGCATCGCCGCCGATCCGGCCGAGCGCCAGTGCGGCGAAGAAGCGCGTCAGCTGGTCGGTCGCCGCTTCGTAGCTGCGCAGCAGCACGGCTGCGGCCGCGGCGTCGTCGGGCTGCTGCTCGGCCGGCAGGCACAGGCTGCCGAGCGCCATCGCCGACGATTGCAGGATCGTCGCCTGCCGGCGCCTGGTCGCAGTGAGTTCGGCGACCAGCCGCCGTTTCGCGGCCTGGTGGACGCTGCTGTCGCCGCGGCCGAGCAGCCTGGCGACCGCGATCGGCACGTGCGCCTGGATCAGCTGGTCGCCCCTGCCGAGGTCGCGGTCGAAGTAGGCCCACAGCTCGTCGACGGTGCACCACAGCAGCCGTTTCTCGGCACCGCTGGCGTTCTCGCCGAGTAGGCCGAGCGCCTCGACGAGCGCCACGCGCAGATCGCGGCTGACCGGGTCGGCCGTGAGTTCGCGCAGCAGCAGGTCGTGCACCGCCTGTTTCGTCGCCAGGTCGCGGCTGCGGCCGGCCAGCAGGCCGAGGCCCCAGGCGGCGAAGGCGCGGCTGCGGTCGGACACGGCGCCGCCGCTGACCTTGCGCCCGTCGCTGTCGTCGCGCAGCAGGTCGCCGAGCACCGTGATGGCCCGCGGCTGGCCGGCGATGCCGAGCGCCAGCGCGGCGGCTTCGCGGATCTCCTGGTCGCCGCTGGCGAGCCGTTCGACGAACAGGTCGTGGATCGCGACGCCGCCGGCGTCGCAGCCGACCTTGGCCAGTGCGACCATCGTTGCCGTCACCAGGTCGCGCTGCGTGGCGGTCTTCAACACTTCGACCAGCGCGGCGGCGATCCGGTCGGTCCGGTCGCGGTCGGTCACCTGCTGCGTGTCGCGGGCGAACGCCCGCCGCGTGCTGCCGAGGTAGAAGTCGTCGGAGCCGGTCAACGGCGGTTCGTGCGGCACCGTCAGCTGGTCGACCAGCGGATCCTTGTTGAACTCCCACCAGACCTGCCAGCTGGTGCCATCGCTGATCGACGGCCGCGCACCGGTCAGCGGGGCGGGATCGGCGGGGCCGGCACCGGGACCACCGCCGGGACCCGGCAGGGTGGGCGTGCTCCAGCCGCCACGGTACTGGCCGCCGTGGGCCGCCAGGGGGGCGGCGAGCAGGGCCAGCAGGGCTGCTGCGGTGGGCGGGCGGAGAACTGCCATGGCGCGAGAATAGCGGTGCGGGCCGACGCCGGTAACCGGGGGTTGTCGTCTACCCGAGTTCGAACTGGCGCTTGGCGTCGACGACGTCGCGGTTGACGGCGACGATCGCCTCCTCGAGCCGTGCGCCGAGCTGTTGCTGTCTGCCGACCGCAAGGCGCACCTGGCGCATCATCTGGATCGCCATGCGCAACGTGCGGACGACGTCGCCGGCGTCGCTGTGGGCCAGGCGCTCGAGGTCGTCGATGCTGCCGCCGCGGCTCCAGCTGTCGATCGCCGGCGCGATGCCCCAGTCGGGCTCCTTGATCGTCTGTTGCACGCCCTGCAGGACCTCGATCGCGACGAACCGCCGCACCGCCTCGGTCGCGGCGCGCACCCGCGGCCTGTGTGGGCGCGGGTGGGTGCGGGGTTCGGCGCGACGGCGCTCCTCGTGGATCAGCGCGGTGAACGTGCAGGCCAGCTGGTGCATGTCCATCTGCTCGAGCACGCCGCTGTAGAGCAGTTCGGTGGCCTGGATCTCGTAGCCGTTGATGCGCTGCGCGACCTTGCCGCGCGGCAGCAGGCCGTCGTCGCCGAGGTAGCCGGCGTCGCGCAGGATCTGCACGCGTGACAGCAGGGCGGCGCGCGCCGCCGCGCCCTTGTTCGCCCGCGTCGCCGCCGAGCCCGTCGCCGCCGGGAACGCGGCGAAACACAGGTCGTAGGGGGCGAGCACGGCCATGCCGCCGAGCCGGTCGTAGAGGTTGAGGATCGTCGAATAGGAGAGATTGAAGCGCGATGTGATCGGTTCGACCTTGCCCGAGTGGTAGCGCGACAACGGCGCTTCGAGCAGGTCCTCGTCCTCGAGGATCGAGATGACGAGGCCGCTGCGGTCGAGGCCCTGGCGGCCGGCGCGGCCGGCCATCTGCAGGTAGTCGCGGCTCTTCATGTAGTCCATCTGCACGCCGTCGAACTTGCGCAGCAGATCGAACACCACCGTGCGCGCCGGCATGTTGATGCCGAGCGCGAACGTCTCGGTCGTGAACAGCAGCTTCAGCAGCCCCGAGGTGAACAGCCGCTCGACGACCTCCTTGTGGATCGGCAGCATGCCGGCGTGGTGGTAGCCGACACCCTGCAGGGCCCGCCCGAGGATGCCGCGCAGGCCGGGGTCCTGCGTCGGATCGAGTTCGAAGCGCGCGCACACGTCGTCGAACTGCTCCTGCATGCGCGCGCGCTCGGCGCGGTCGAGCAGGCGCCGGCTCATGCTGCGCTCGGCCTTGATCTCGCACTCCTTGCGCGAGAAGCAGAAGTACAGCGCCGGCAGCAGCTGGCGATGCTGGATCTCGTCGAGCAGCAGCACGTAGGGGCGCGGGCCGAAGGCGATGCGGCGGCCCTGCGAACGCTCGCGTTTGTCGCCCCAGCGACTGCGCTCGCGTTCGCGGCGGCCCTCGCGGCCGCCGTGGCGCTTGTCGCGGGCGACGGCGCGTTCGTGGAACGTGACCGCCCGGGCGCGCTGCGCGAGCTGGAACACGCCGGCATCGGGATGGAACAGCCGATGCGACAGCGGCACCGGGCGCCGCGTGTGTTCGATGACGGCCAGTTCGTGCCGGCGCACCGAGCGGATCCACGCGCCGAACTCGTGCAGGTTCGCGATCGTCGCCGACAGGCCGACGAAGCGGACGTGTGGCGGCGCGAAGATCAGGCTCTCCTCCCAGACCGTGCCGCGGTCGAGATCGTCGACGAAGTGCACCTCGTCGAAAATCGCGAACTCGGTGTCGGCGAACCGGGCCGGATCCTCGAACACCGCGTTGCGGAAGATCTCGGTCGTCATGATGACGAGCGGTGCATCGGGATCGAGCGTGAGGTCGCCGGTCATCAGCCCGACGCGCAGGCCTTCGTTCTTGAAGTCGCGGAACTTCTGGTTGCTGAGGGCCTTGATCGGACTCGTGTAGATCGCCCGGCGGCCTTGGCGCAGCGCGCAGGCGATCGCGTATTCGGCGACCAGCGTCTTCCCGGACCCGGTGGGTGCGGCGAGCAGCACGTTCTGCCCGGCCTCGAGCGCCGCGGCGGCCTCGACCTGGAACGCGTTCAGCGTGTAGCCCTTGAACTCCGCAGGGCCCGGTCGGGATGGCGTCGGCACCCGCGCAGCATCGCATACCGGGCCACCGTTGGGAACCTTGCAGTGCAGGCGCCCGGCTTGCTGTCCAGGCAACGTGTGCAAGGTTGTCCACATCACGGCCCTCGCCGCAACCGAAGGCTCCGGCCGCGCCAGGCGCGGCCGTCGAGGGCCAGGGCCGCTTGCTTGCTGGGGGCACCTCGCTCGCCGAGAGTCCTCGCGCCGCGCGAGGATTCCCGGCACTCGGTGCACAACGAGCGTTGGCCGGGCCATGGCGAGACCTCGGGTGCACGCTGGCGTGGCGAGTGCGTGAAGCTATGCTGCGGTCCGCTTCGCATCGTCGCGGAGCGTTTCGCAATCGGTCCACGGTGCGGCCTCGCCTGGCTGCATCGCCACGCATGCCGCGGTGGTCACCGCGGCCCAACACGGAGAAGCCATGGAAGCCAAGTCGGAAGTCAACGTCGGCAAGTTCGTCGGTCGCCACCTGTCGCAGCTGAAGCTGCTGACCCGCGTGCTCGAGCACGAGCTCGACGCGGCGAAGGGCGCGCGCGAAGTCCAGGTGGACCGCCACCTGATGGAGAACATGCTCGACACGCTCGAGATCTTCGTCGACGACTGCGAAGGCGTCAGCGGCACCTCGCGCGAGCGCAAGGTCGAGGCCAAGCCGGTCGTCGCCCGCCTGAACTGAGCCTTCGCCCTGCTGGCGGTCGGATCGGGCCGATCGCCGCGATCGGCTCCACGCGCGCGGCCCGCGGTCGCCGCGCGCGCCGCGCCCGACCCGGGCGCATAGCGTCGGCCGCACGCCACCTCGCCGTTGCCACGCCAAGACGCAGCCTCTGAATCCGGCTCGTCCGCCCGCTGGGCGGTGCGGGTGTTCGTGGTCGGTGCGTTCGCGCTGACCGTGTGGTTGTTCGGGCCGCGAGCCGTGGCGGTGCTCGAGGCCCGGATGCGCACCGACCAGGCGACCAGCCCGCCGGTCACGCTCGATCGCGTCGGCTACGTCAACTGCCCGGCGTGGCTCGATCGGCCGCTGCTGCTGGCGGTGTCCGCGGCGCTCTCGCCGTGGCTTGCGGACGAAGTGCCGATCCTCGACGAGGATCTGGCGCGGCGTCTGCGCGACGGCATCGCCACGGTGCCGTGGGTCGCCGCGGCCCGGCTCGAGCGGGTCTTCCCGGATCGGTTCCGGATCGAACTCGACCTGCGCCAGCCGGTGCTCGCGGTGCGCTCGGCCGACGGCGAGCCGCTCTGCCTGCTCGACCGCGAAGGCACCATGTTGCCGTGGGTCGACACGCCGTTGCCGGCGACCTACCTGTATCGCGAGGGCGGCGGCCGGCCGTCGATGACGGTCGTCGCCGGGCAGATCGCGCCGGATCCGCGGGCGTGCGCCGCGGCGGCGATCGCCGTCGAGTGGCGCGACGAACTCGCGCCGCTGGTCGCGAACTGTCCGCCGCTGCTGGAAGTCGACGCGACCAACTTCGACGAGCGGTGGGCTCGCGGTCCGAGCTACCCCGAGATCCGCGTCAAGCTCGGCCGGCACGATGGCCAGCCGGTGGTGTTCTTCTACGGTCGTCCGGTCGGCAGCCGCCGCGATCGCGTGCCCGTTCGCACCAAGGCGACCGTGCTCGGCCGGATCCTCGCGCTGCACCCGGGCCTCGATGGCCTGGTCGCCGGCGATCTTCGCTTGCAGAACCGGTGGCAGGAATACCTGCAGCCGCGCGAGTCGGGCACGAGCGATCCGCTCGGGCCGTGGGCGGACTTGCCGCAGCCGCGCTGACGCGCTTCAGCGCGCGACCGCGGCGCACAGCGCGCGCGTGAACCCGTGCACGTCGAAGCCGCCGGCCTTCGTGCAACCGAGGCGCACGGCGACGAGTTCGAGGCTCGGCACGATCAGCACGTATTGGCCTTCGTGGCCGTCGCAGCGCAGCAGGTCCGCGGGCACGTCGGGCCACTGGCGTTGGCGTGGACCGTCGCCGTCGGGGTCGGCGTTGAGCCAGAGGTGTTCGCCGAAATCGCCGTCGCCGTCCTTGCCGGCGGTGGCCGCTCGAGCGATCCAGCCCGCGGGCAGGAGTCGCTGGCCGGCCCAGACGCCGTCGTGCGCGTAGAGCAGGCCGAAGCGCGCCCAGTCGCGCGCGCTGGCGAAGCCGTAGGAGCTGCCGACGAACGTGCCGTTCGGGTCGGTCTCGAGCACCGCGCTGCGCATGCCGAGCGGCAGGAACAGGTCGAGCCGCGGGAACGCCCAGTATTCGAGGTCGCTGGCGAACGTGCCGCGCAACACGCGGCAGAGCAGGTTCGTAGCACCGCTGGCATAGCAGAACACGGTGCCCGGCGGCTCGACCGCCGGCTGTTGTGCATAGACGGCGGCGTGGTCGCTCGAGCCGAACAGCATCCGCAGCACGTCGCTGTCGGGGCTCGCGTACGACTCGTTCCAGCGCAGCCCGCCGCGCATCGCCAGCAGGTCGCCGCAGGTGACCTGCGCGCGCGGATCGTCGGCTGCCTGCCATTCGGCGACGGGCAGCGGCGCCAACGGATCGAACTTGCCCTGCTGCACGCGCCGGCCGAGCAACGCGTGGGTCCAGGTCTTGGTCATCGACCAACCCGGCAGCGGCATGTCGGCGCTGCAACCGGCGGCGTAGCGCTCGGCGACCAGTTCGTCGCGGTGGACGACGACGATGGCGCGCGTGTGGATCGCCGGGCCCTTGGCCGGCTCGGCGAACGCCGCGTCGATCGCGCGCACCACCGCGGTGCGGTCGATCCCCGTGTCGCGCGGTTGCGGCGGCAGGCGATCGCCGAGCGGCCAGTCGACGCTCGCGGGGTCGACGCGGAGATCGGCCAGGCCAGGGGCGGCTCGCTTCTGCAGCGCCTCGGCGGGGGCGTCGGGCCGCACCAGCGTGCAGCCGAGGTTGGCGGTGGCGACCGCTTCGGCCCGCGCCCCGCCGACCGTGCAGACGACGCGGCGCGCGGCCTCGTCGACCGTGAACCGCAGCTGCGGTGCGAGCACCTGCTCGAACGGGGCGATCGGCGCGAGTTCCTGCGCGCGGACGGAATCGAGCGTGCGACCGCTGACGAAGCGGGCCGAGGCCACGACCTTGGCGGCGTAGGCGGCGTACCGTTCGGCGAGCGCGGCGAGTTCGCCCGGGTCGGCCTGGGCGACGGCGGCGGGCAGCAGGGTCGCGAGCGTCGCGGTCCATGGCAGGGCGTGCATGGCGCGATGATAGCGGCAGCGGGAGGGCTTGCGGCGTCGGCGTCGATGGCGTCTCGTGTCGGCATGACGCCGTGCGTCGTCGTCGCTGCTCTGGGGTCGTTGGCCGTGCTCGGCGCAACGCTGCCTGCGCAGACGAAGGTGCCGTCGCCACGTGCGCTCACCTGCTGCGAAGTGGCCGGTCCCGCCCGCTGGGAATGTGCCGGTGACGCGGCCGAGTGGCAGGCGCTCGCTGCCCGTTGGCGCCTGCCGACCGACATGCCCGCGGTCGACTTCGCCGGCGAGTGCGTCGTGGTGATCGATTGTGGCGAGGGCCGCGCCGGCACACCGCGCCTCGCGCTGTGGAGCTGGGAGGAACGCGCGTCGGCTCGCCTGCTGCGGCTGACATGGCCGCGGGCCGCGGCGAGCTGCGTCGCGCGCACCGTCGTGCTGGCGGTGCCGCGCGCCTGGCGCGACGAACTCGACGACCTGCGCTGCGAGGTCGCCATCGCCGACGCCGCGAATGGCGCGGCCTGGCGCAGCCTCGTGCCGCCCGCCGCCGAACCGCTCGTGCCGCTCGCGTACCTCGCGCCGACCCGTCCGGTGACGATGGCGTGCATCCAGGATGCGGCCAGCTGGCGCCAGTTCGCCGGTGAGAACCTCGCCGAGGCACCGCCGCCGCCAGCCTGCGACTTCGCGAGTGCGGTGCTACTGCTCGTGCCGGGGCGGGGGCAGCCGAGAACGCCGGAACCGCAGCCGGCGGGCCGGCTGCTGGGCGATCGGACGACGACGGTGCGGCTGGCCGCCGTGCCGGTCGACGACGCCGGGCCGCTACAGCTCGCGGTGTTCGCCGTGCCGCGCGTCAGCGGCGGCCTCGTCGTCGAACGA
>CAYMRG010000120.1:9011-11356 GCA_964392555.1 uncultured candidatus Brocadiaceae bacterium | reverse complement strand
GCCGCCGGGCCCGCGCTGCTCGCCGAATGCCGCGGGCTCGGCGGCTGCGACACCGGCGACGCGAAGGTGACGCGCGGCTACCGCCTGCCGGCGCGCCTCGTCGTGCACACCGTCGGTCCGATCTGGCACGGCGGCGCGGACGGCGAACCCGACCTGCTCGCGTCGTGCTACCGCCGTTCGCTCGCGCTCGCCGCCGACCACGGCGCGCGCACGATCGCGTTCCCGTGCATCAGCACCGGCGCCTACGGCTACCCGCTCGAACCCGCCGCGAGGATCGCCGTCGCCACCGTGCGCTCGGCGATCGCGACGCTGCCGTCCTTCACGGCGGTCACGTTCTGCTGCTTCTCCGCCGCCGACCTGGTCGTCTACGAAGCGCTGCTCGCCACGTGATGCGCAGCCGGCCCGCGCCTCACAGCAGCAGCGTCAGGAACACGCTGTTCGGGTCGGGCCGGTAGTCGGCGAACGGTCCACACGGCACGAACCCCGCGCGCTCGTAGAGCCGCCGCGCCGGCGCGAACTCCGGCTGCGAGCCCGTCTCGAGGCTCAGCCGCCGGTAGCCGCGCTCGCGCGCCGTCGCCAGGATGTGGTCCAGCATCGCCCTGCCGACGCCGCGCCCGCGCTGAGAACCCGCCGTGCGCATCGACTTGATCTCGCCGTGCACCGGGTCGAGCTGCTTCAGCGCGCCGCAACCGAGCAGGACCTCGCCGTCCCACACCGTCCAGAACGTGATCTCCGGCGCGCGCAGCCGCTCGACGTCGAGCGCATGCACGCTCTCGCGCGGCGAGATGGCGTGCATGTCGGCGAGGTGTTCGGCGAGCAGCGCCTGGATCGCGGCGCCGCGGAGGTCGTCGAGTCGGATCTGCATGCCGGCGATCTCAGTGCTTCGCCTCGCCCTCACCCGCCTTCTCCGCGGGCGCTTCCTCCGCCGCCTCCGCCGTCCACAGGTTGTTCTTGCGGTCCACGTCCGGCGTCATCTGGTCCGGATCGATCCGCACTTCCTTGACCTTCTTGGCGGTGCCGAGCGTGACCGTCGCGCGATCCGACTGCGACCACAACTCGACCGGGTAGCGCAGGTCCTCGGTCGAATCGTCCTCGTAGGTGACGCGGAACGTAAGCGGCATCACCTGGCGCTCCTTGTTGAGGAACGTGATGCGGGCGCCGCGGCGGCCGCTCGGCTGGCGGACGCCGTCGACGGCCTGGTCGAACATCGCGTTCTCGAGGAACCAGCCGCGCCAGAACCACGCGAGGTCCATGCCCGACGCATCCTCCATCGTGCGGAAGAAGTCGGCGGGCTGCGGCGACTTGAAGGCCCAGCGGCGGATGTAGGTGCGGAACGCGAAGTCGAAGCGTTCGGGGCCGAGGATGTACTCGCGCAGGATCAGCAGGCCCATGCCCGGCTTCTCGTAGCCGAGGATGTTGAGCTGCATGCCGTTCATGCGATCCGCGTTGGTCATGATCGGCACGCCGGGCCAGCGCAGCATGCCGGCGATCGACGAACCGAGCGGCGGGTGCTGGTCGGGGAACCACTCCTGCGTCGAGTACTGGTTGATGAAGGTGTTGAACCCTTCGTCCATCCACGGGTAGCGGCGCTCGTCGGTGTTGACGAGCATCGGAAACCAGTTGTGGCCGATCTCGTGCGTCGTGACGCCGTAGAGACCACCTTCGCCACGGCGGTTGCGGCCGCTGCAGAAGATGATCATCGGATACTCCATGCCGCCCTCGACGCCGCCGACGTTGGTCGCGACCGGGTAGGGATACGGGTGCCAGCGCTGGCTGTAGCCCTCGATCGCCGTGCGCAGCATCTGCGTCGACTGGCCCCAGACCGGCAGCGAGTCCTCGGCGTAGGCCGACTGGACGAGCGTGCCGGTGACCGCGGTGCACGCATCGAGCAGGAACGCCTCCGACGAGGCGAACGCGACGGTGCGCACGTTCTCGGCGCGGAAGCGCCAGGTCAGCGGCCCGTCGCCGGCGGGGCGGCTCGCAGGATCCCCGACCTCCTCCTTGGTGCGGATCATCACCGTGTTGCCGGTGTGGCGCGCTTCTTCGAGGCGCTCGCGCTGCGTCGCGGTGTAGACCTGTTCGGGATTCTGCAGCACGCCGCTGGCGACGACGATGTGGTCGTGCGGGACCGTGATCGCGAGATCGACGTCGCCGTACGGCATGTAGAACTCGCCGGTGCCGATGTAGGGCAGCGTGTTCCAGCCATGCACGTCGTCGTAGACGGCGACCGCGGGGAACCACTGCGCGATCTCCCAGACGGTGCCCTTGCTGACGTTCATCGTGCCGTAGCGGCGGAACACGCGCGACGGCACGGTGAACGACCAGTCGACGTCGAACTCGAACGT
>CAYMRG010000120.1:0-9001 GCA_964392555.1 uncultured candidatus Brocadiaceae bacterium | reverse complement strand
TCGGGCAGCTCGACGCGCATCATCGTGTCGTAGACCTGGTACGACAGCTTCTTGCCGTTCGTCTCGACGCGCGCGAGCTGCACGCCGTCGCTGTTCTCGCTCGGCCCGCCGACCGCGGCGCCGCCGTCGGTCAGGTTGCCGATGCTGTCCTTGCGCAGCACGTTCTGCTCGAGGTGCACCCACAGGTAGTCGAGCGCGTCCGGCGAGTTGTTGTGGTAGGTGACGTGCTCCTTGCCGTTGACGGTGCGCGTCTCGGTGTCGAGCCGCGCGTCGATCCGGTAGTCGACCTTCTGCTGCCAGTAGTCCGGACCGGGCGCGCCCGACGCGGTGCGCAGCCGGTTGGGCGTCGGCAGGTCGAGCGGGCTGAAGATCGTGACGTCCTTGCGCAGCTCCGGCGCGCGCGCGAACTCGTCGCGGCGCTGGGCAAGCAGGTCGGGGGCGACCGCCAGGGCCACCGGCAGCGCGAGAACGATGGTACGGGCGAATTGCATTGCGCGGCAGGATACGCAGCGCGACGTCCCGCGGCGAGCCGGCGGCGCCGAACTGGCGCGCGGCGCGCGGGTCGCTACGTTGTCCGCCCCGATGTTGACCCTGACCGGCGTGACCAAGTCCTACGGCGACCGCGTGCTGTTCGCCGACGCCGCCCTGCAGGTCAATCGGGGCGACCGCATCGGCCTGGTCGGGCCCAACGGCGCCGGGAAATCGACCCTGTTCGGCCTGATCCTCGGCGAGGAGCCCGCCGACGACGGTGTGATCAGCCGCGAACGCGACGCGACGATCGGCTTCCTGCCGCAGGAGAGCGCGCCGGTCGGCGACGAGAGCGCGTTCGAGATCGCGGTGGCGATCACGCCGGACTTCGTGCGCGTTCGCCGCCAGGTGCTCGCCTGGGACCAGGCCCACCCGGTCGAGGCGCAGCACCCCGAAGAGCTGCACGACGACGCGCACGAGCGCTTCCACGAGCTGAACGGCTACATGGTCGAGGCCAAGGCGCGGCAGATCCTCGGCGGGCTCGGCTTCCGCGACCGCGACATGGACCGGCCGGCGCGCGAGCTGAGCGGCGGCTGGGTGATGCGCGCGCACCTCGCGCGGCTGCTGACGCAGGAACCCGACCTGCTGATGCTCGACGAGCCGACCAACCACCTCGACCTCGAGTCGATCCTGTGGTTCCAGGACTACCTGCGCGGCTATCCCGGCGCGATCCTCGTGATCTCGCACGATCGCGAGTTCTTGAACCACATCGTCTCCGGCATCGTCGAGATCCGCGCGCAGAAGCTGATCGGCTACACCGGCAACTACGACCGCTACTTGACGCAGCGCGCCGCGACCGACGCACAGCTGCTGGCGGCGTACAAGACGCAGCAGAAGGAGATCGCGCACCTGCAGGCGTTCGCCGACCGCTTCAAGGCCAAGGCCAGCAAGGCGACGCAGGCGCAGAGCAAGCTGAAGCAGATCGAGCGGATGGACAAGATCGAGGCGCCGGTCGCGGACGACAAGAAGGTCGGCTTCCGCTTCCCGCAGCCGGTGCGCAGCGGGCAGAAGGTCGTGACGCTCGCCGCCGTGGACTTCGCCTACGGCGAGACCAAGGTCTACCAGGGCCTCGAATTCACGGTCGAACGCGGCGAACGCATCGTCCTCGTCGGGCCGAACGGCGCCGGCAAGTCGACGCTGCTGAAGCTGCTCGCCGGCCGCCTCACGCCGCAGCGCGGCGAACGCGTGCTCGGCCACAACGTCACCGCGGGCTACTTCTCGCAGTACCGCATCGAGATGCTGAAGCCCGAGCGCACCGTCCTCGAGGAAGCGCTCGACACCGAGAGCAAGGTCACCGAGCAGTTCGTACGGACGCTGCTCGGCTCGTTCCTGTTCTCGGGCGACTCGGTGTTCAAACGCATCGACGTGCTCAGCGGCGGCGAGAAGACGCGCCTCGCGCTGGTCAAGCTGCTGCTCGATCCGCCGAACCTGTTGCTGATGGACGAGCCGACGACGCACCTCGACATGTCGAGCATCGACGCGCTGGTCGAGGCGTTGAAGCAGTTCGAGGGCACGCTGGTGTTCATCAGCCACGACGTGCACTTCATCCGCACGCTCGCCAACAAGGTCGTGCACGTCGCCAACGGCGTGCTGACGCCGTACCTCGGCGACTACTCGTTCTACCTGCACAAGACCGGCTCGCAGTCGGCGCGCGCGGCGCTGACCGCCGGCGCGATCGGCACGGGCAAGCCGGCGAAGGCGGCGAAGGCCGACAAGCAGGCGAAGGTCGACCGGCAGCCGAGCGCCGGTGAGGCCCAGCGCGAGCAACAGCGCGCGCAACGCAACCAGCAGCGCGCCGCGCAGAAGCGCGTCGACCAACTCGAGCGTGAGATCGCGCAGCTGGAGAACGAGCAGACGACGCTGCGCGCGCAGCTCGAGGAGCCGGCAGTCTGGCAGGACACCGCGCGTTCGGCCGCGCTGGGCAAGCAGCTGCAGAACGTCGGCGCGCGGCTCGCGACGACCACCGATGCCTGGGCAGCCGCGGCCGAAGAACTCGAGAAGCTGTCGCGCGGGTGAGCCTGCCCGACACCCGGAGCCACGCCATGACCGACACCCTCCCACCCTGTCCCAAGTGCACGTCGACGTTCACCTGGCTCGACCGCGACGTGCTGACCTGTCCCGAATGCGGGCACGAATGGCGCGTCGGCGAGGCCGCCGCCGCGCCCGCCGGCGACGAAGCCCGCGTCGTCAAGGACGCCAACGGCAACGTGCTGCAGGACGGCGATTCGGTGACCGTCGTCAAGGACCTCAAGGTCCGCGGCTCGTCGGCGGTCGTCAAGGTCGGCACCAAGATCCGCAACATCCGGCTCGTCGACGGCGACCACGACATCGACTGCAAGGTCGAGGGCATCGGCCAGATGGGGCTGAAGTCGCAGTTCGTGCGCAAGCTCTGACGGCGGCAAGCCCCCGGCGGCTCCCCCGCGGCAATTCCGCCGCGCCGGCAGCCGTTTCGCGTTTCGCTTCTCAGCCGCCGGCCGAGGGTCTACCCTCCCTTCCCGCATGCCCGGCATGCCCGCGACCACCATGAACGCCTTCGCCTACGCCCACCTCGACGAGTCCCTGGCCACCAAGCTGATCGACCGCGCCGGCCTCGGCGACATCGACGCCAAGGTGCGCGCCGGCGAACGGCTGTCGCACGCGGACGGCGTGCGGCTCTACGAGACGCCGCACCTCGCCGCCGTCGGCCTGATGGCGCACCGCGTGCGGACGCGGCTGCACGGCAAGAAGACCTACTTCAACATCAACCAGCACGTCAACTACACGAACATCTGCGTCTACTCGTGCAAGTTCTGCGCGTTCGCCGCGAAGGAAGGCGAAGAGCGCGGCTACCTGATGACGCCGGCGATCGTCGAGCAGAAGGTCAAAGAGCAGCTGCATCGGCCGGTTACCGAGGTGCACATGGTCGCGGGCATCCACCCGCACATGGGCTACGACTACTACCTCGACGTCGTGCGCGCCGCGAAGCGCGCCCGCCCCGACATCCACGTCAAGGCGTTCACGATGGTCGAGATCGACCACATCCTGAAGATCTCGGGCAAGAGCGAGGACGAGGTGTTCGCCGACCTGCGCGCGGCCGGCCTCGGCTCGTGCCCCGGCGGCGGTGCCGAGGTGCTCGTCGATCGCGTGCACAAGGCCGTGTTCCGCGAGAAGCAGGGCCCGCAGGGCTGGCTCGACACCGCGCGCAAGGTGCAGCAGCACGGCTTCAAGATGAACGCGACGATGCTCTACGGCCACATCGAGCGCACCGAGGAGCGCGTCACGCACCTCGTCAAGCTGCGCGAGCTGCAGGACGAGTGCGGCGGCTTCATGGCCTACATCCCGCTCGCGTTCTGGCCCTACCACACCGACCTCGCCAACTACGGCCACGTCACCACCGGCCACCTCGACCAGCGCTCGATCGCCGTCGGCCGCCTGATGCTCGACAACTTCCCGCACATCAAGGCCTACTGGATCATGCTGACGCAGGAGTCGGCGCAGACCGCGCTGTCGTTCGGCGCCAACGACATCGACGGCACGGTCACCGAGGAGAAGATCACGCACGACGCCGGCACGACCGAGCCGCAGGCGCTCAACGAGAAGCAGCTCGCGCACCTGATCCGTGAGGCGGGCTACGAGCCGGTGCAGCGGACGACGGTCTACGAGGAGATCGGCGCGGGGGCGTAGGCGGCCGCTCGCCGGAATTCGCGCCGCGGATCTTCCCCCGGTGCCGCACTTCATGGCACGGCCATGAACTCGGCACACGACCGGCTCTTCCAGTTCACCTTCCGCCACGCCCACCATGCGGCGGGGTGGCTGAGGTCCGTGCTGCCCACGGCGATCGGCGCCGCGATCGAGTGGTCGAAGCTGACGACGATCCGCGAGCGCTTCCCCGGGATCCGCGCGAGGCCACTCCTGCTCGACGCCGGGTTTGCCGCGCCGCTGCGACTGGGCAGGCACCCCGTGGACGTCCTGATCCCGATCGAGCACAAGAGCTACGGCGATCCCGACCTCGCCATGCAGATGCTGCGCTACACGATCCACCTGCAGCGATCGCTGCAGTCGGCACCCGGCCACTTCCCGCTGGTCCTGCCGGTCGTCCTGCAGCACGGCAGCCATGCAGCCCGCACACCGCAGCGCTCCTCTGCCGTCCCGCAACGGCTCCGCGACCTGCTGGCGCTCCAACCACGGCAGCACCTGTTCGTCGACGACCTCGACACCTGCAGCGAAGCGGACCTAGCGCGCCGCGGCCTCACGCCGCTGGCGGAGCTGACGCTGCTGTGCCTGCGCCACCTGCCGAACGCCACGCCGGAGGCGACCACGGCCGCGTTCCTGCGTTGGCAGCACCTGCTGCGGACGGTGGATCGGACCAACGCCCCACCCGATGCACCGCCGATGGGCATCGACGCCGTCGACCTCTTCGGCTGGTATGCTCTGGCCACGACGGACAGCGAATCCCTGCCGCTCAGCGAGACCTTTGCCAAGATCCTGCACCGCGACGACCATTCCATCATGAGCACGCTCGAACGCACGTTCCAGGCCGGCATCCGCAAGGGAATCGCCGAAGGCAAGGCCGAGGGAAAAGCCGAGGGAAAAGCCGAAGGGCAGGCGGAAGGTCAGGCCCACGCCCTGCTGCTGCTGCTCGGCCACCGCTTCGGACCGATCGACACGGCAACCCGCGAACGCATCCACGCCGGCTCGCGTGCGCACCTCGATCGCTGGACGATGCGCGTGCTCGACGCCAAGTCGCTCGCCGACGTGTTCGCCCTCCCATCGCACGGCTGAAGCGGCCCTCGCGGCCGCCGGCGCGGATACGACACGATTGGGCGTCAGGCGACCGACACTCCCGGCTACCGTGGGCCCATGTCACGCTCCATCCTTCTGTTGGTCGGTCACGACTACGAAGACCTCGAGCTGCACTACCCGCGCCTGCGGCTGCTCGAGGCCGGCTTCCATCCGGTCGTCGCGGGGGCGACGGCCGGGGCCACGTGGCGCGGCAAGCACGGCTATCCGTGCGTCAGCGACCGCGCGTTCGCCGATGTCGCCGCGGACGATCTCGACGGGATCGTGATCCCCGGCGGCTGGATGCCCGACAAGTTGCGGCGCGAATTGCGCGTGCTCGATCTCGTGCGAGCGTTCGACCGGCGCGAGAAGCTCGTCGCGAGCATCTGCCACGGCGGCTGGATCTGCATCTCGGCCGGCGTCGTGCGCGGTCGCGCCTACACGGGTTCGCCCGGCATCAAGGACGACCTGATCAACGCCGGTGCCGACTGGCACGACGAGACGGTGGTCGTCGACGGCCACCACGTCAGCTCGCGCAAGCCCGACGATCTGCCGCAGTTCCTGCAGGCCTGCCTCGAGGTCCTGCGCGGCGGCAGTGGCGGAGACGGTGCCCGGAGGCGAACATCCCCCGCCTCGTGAAGTCGCATCTGCCCCACCTCGGCGCGCTCGGCGCCGGCCTGCTCCTCGCCGCTTCGGACCACCCGCTGCACTGGTGGCCGCTGCAGTTGGTCGCGTTCGTCCCGTTCTGGTGGGCGCTCGCCACGCGCGCGGCGAACCAGCGCGAGACGTGGAGCCTCGGCGCCGTGTTCGGCGCCGCCTACGGTGCGGCGCTGCTGCCGAGCGTGGGCCTGGCGCTGCCGATCCTGGTCGCCGCGGCGGCCGCGCTGCTGCAGTGGACGGTCGCTGCGGGGCTCGCCGGCCGACGGCTGGTGACGATGACGCTGCGCAGCACGCTCGCCGCCGCGGCGACCGTCACGCTGGTCGAGATGGTCGTCTGGCGCATCGTGCCGATGTTCGGCACCGCGCAGTGCTTCACGCGCCCGCTGAGCGCGGCGCCGCAGCTCGTCGCCTTCGTCGCGTTCACGGGGATCGGCGGGCTCGTGTTCGCGGTGACCGCACTGCAGGCGTTGCTGGTGGCCGCCCTGCGCGGCCCGGCGCGCCTCACCACCCTGGCGGGCGCTGGCGCAATCGCTGCCGCGGTCGGCTGGCTCGACTACGTGCGCTGGCACCAGCCCGCGGGCGAACGCGTCCTCGTCGCCACCTACGGGTGGCACAAGTACCCGGAGCTGCCTGCGGATCGCCTGTTCATCGACGACGCCTGCGCCGAGGCGCAGGCCGCGAACGCCCAGCTGCTCGTCACACCCGAGACCGGCATCATGGTCCAGGACCGCGCCCGCGCGGCCGCGCACTTCGGTCAGCTCTGCGCGCAGCACCAGCTGCAGGCGGCGATCGGGGTATTCGTCAAGGAGTCCAACGACAACCGGGTGTGGAACTTCACGCCGCGCGGCATCCCGGTCGGCGAATACCGCAAGACGCACCTCGTGCCGTGGCTGGAGAGCTACACCGCCGGCGACGGCCAGCTGCTCGCGGCACCGTTCGGCAGCGAACGCCTCGGCAACCTGATCTGCCAGGACGACAACTTCACGGACCTCGCGCGTGGCTACGGCCGCAACGGCATCCCGATCGTCGCGATACCGACCAACGATTGGCCGGCGATCCGCGAGTTCCACCTCGAGAACACCGTGTTCCGCGCCATCGAGAACGGCTTCGCGATCGTGCGCGCGGCGAGCGGCGGCATCTCGGCGCTGATCACGCCGCGCGGGGAGGTGGTGCACCGCTGCGACCACGTCGTCGAGGGCGCGAAGCTGCTCGTCGGCGAGCTCGAGATCGGCAACGGCGACACGACGGTCTACGCGCGCTGGGGCGACGTGCCGATCCTGGTCATCGTGTTCGCGCTGGCCGTGCGCGGCCTGTTGACGGGCCAGCGCCGGCGGCAAGGGTGACGCCGGGCGGCGTCGCCGCGGCTCACTGCAGCTCGTAGGCGCCGATGTCGAGGCCGCCGCCGAGGGGGCGAGCCGTCGCGGTGATGTCGAACGGGCCAGCGGCATCGCTGGCGCCCGCATCGATGCACGGGCTGCCCGGCGTCAGCATCATGCCGTCGTCGCGCGTGACGAATTCCCCGTCCGGGCCCCACGGATCGTTGCCGTTGACCATCAGCGGGTCCACGGCGAGGTTGCCGCCGGCATCGACGATCCCCGCTCCGAACGTCACGCCGCCCTCCACGTCGCAGTGCGAGACCATCACGACGCCGCCTCCCGCGCCGGTGCCGACGAAGCTGCCGCCGGCGTAGTTCCGCCAGAACAGCGTGTTGACGACCGTGCTGGCGCCGGTGAACTCGCAAACGAGGATCGGGCTGTTGCCGTAGGTGTTCATGATCGTGCACGACTGCACGACGCCGTCGTCGGTGACCACCATCCCGTGCGTGTCGACCTGCGTATCGAGGAACACGCAGTCGGTGACCGCGCACTGCGGAGCCTGCACACAGGTGCCGGTGCAGCCCGAGAACACGCAGCGCTCCACGCGCGTCCCGCCGAGGCCCTGCGCGACGAGTGTCGGCCCGTCGCAGAGCCAGAACAACGTGTCCGTGGCGTTCACCGCGCCGTTGGCGACGTGGACGATCGAGTCGCCGATGCCGTCGAGCTGGCAGGCGCTGATCGTCACCGAACCGTTCGCGACGAACAGCGCGGCGCCCTGGCGCGCGGGGCCCGTGGCCGAGGATAGGTTCGAGCCGCTGATCGACACGGTGTCGAGGGTGCAGTTCGGCCCGGCCTCGATCACGCGCACATCGCCGGTCGCCGAGTACAGCGTGCTGTACGCGTGCCAGCGGTTGCGCTGCGCGAGCGAGCCGTAGGTGGCCCGGAACCCGCCGAAGATCCGCGTGCCGCCGGCCGCCACCATCGGCTGCGAGCCGTTCGCCGCATAGTTGCCGCTGGCCAGCCAGATCGTGCCACCCTGCGGCAGCGACTGCAGCGCGTCGTCGAGCGAGACGTAGGCGTCATGCCAGTTCTGCCCGTCGTTCGCGCCCTGCGCATTCCAATCGACGAACACCACCGGGGTCGAGTCGATCTCGAGCTGTTGCGTCGTGGTCGCGAGCAGCCCTGAAGAACGCGCCACCTGCACGGTCGCCGTACCCGCCAGACCATGCGGAACCGCGACGACGAGACGATCCTCGGCCTCTTCGACCAGGGTCGCCTGGAGCCCGCCGATCGTCACCGCGTTGCTGCCCGGGGTGCGGCCGAAGCCGCTGCCGGTGAAGACCAGGCTGCCACCGCAGACCGCGTTGTCGGGCACCATCGAGGTGACCACCGGCTGGTCGGTCACCTGGATCGAGCAGGGCAGCGTGGCGCTGCCATAGGCGTTGGTCGCGGTGATCGCGAACGTCGTCGTGCCGAGGTTCGTGGCGACGCCGCTGATCGTGCCGTCACCGGCGAGCGCCAGACCGAGCGGCAGGCTGCCGCTCGACACCGTCCAGGTGATGGGGGCCGAACCGTTCGCGGCGAGCGACGACGTGTAGGCGAGGCCGAGCGGTGCACCCGTCAGCTGCGCCTGGGTCGTGATCGTCGGTGGCGTCGGGCCGGCCAGCACGGTGAGCGCGATCGCGCGGCTCGCCGAACCGATCGCGTTGGCCGCGCGCACGGTCACCGGAAAGCTGCCG